>JAGHDA010000292.1 GCA_021160185.1 Verrucomicrobiota bacterium | reverse complement strand
TGGTAGCGCGTGCGGGAATCGAACCCGCCTCTCGGCCTTGAGAGGGCCGTGTCCTAACCGATAGACGAACGCGCCGCCCCAATCGCGGCCTTCCTTGTAACCCGCGGCGGGCGGCTTGTCAACCTCCGGAGACGGCAAACTTCGCGGCCGGCGAGGAGAGAAAGGGAGGAGGGCCGCCCCGCGCGCCGCGCCGCCGATCCCAGGCTGCCGAGGAGGCCCGCAGACCCGGAAAACCCGCTTTTGTGCATCCTGTCCTTGCGAAAAACAGGCGGCGCTGCTTGGATGGCGGACGGAAAACGCAACGCAAAGAAAGGATTGCCATCATGCTGACCCGACGAGCCTTCCTCCGACGCGCCGCCGCCGCCGCGGCGCCGACTCTCATTCCCGCCTCCGTGTTGGGAGCCCCCGGGACGCCGCCGCCGAGCGAGAAGATCGCCGTGGGCTTCATCGGCGTCGGAGGCCATGGGCTGGGCTGGAACCTGCGCCGTTACCTCACGCTGCCCCAAGCCCGCGTGCTGGCCGTGTGCGATGTGGACGCCAAGCGCATGGTCAAGGCCCGGGACGTCGTCAATCAACAGTATATGAACCGGGATTGCGCAATGACGCGGGACTTTCGGGAGATTCTGGCTCGCAAGGACATCGACGCGGTGATGATTTCCACTCCCGACCATTGGCACACGCTCATCAGCGTTATGGCTGTCCGGGCGGGCAAGGACGTCCAATGCGAAAAGCCCACCCTTGCCATCGACGAGGGAAAGATCCTCATTCGCGAGGTGCGCAAGCGCAAGCGGGTCTTTCAAACCAGCACGGAGGATCGGTCCGTGCCGGTGTATCACCGGATGGCCGAGCTGGTGCGCAACGGGCGGATCGGCAAGCTCCAGAAGATCGAGGTCGTCTTGCCCAAGCAGCCGACCTGGCCGGGCGATCCCACCCCGCAGCCGGTTCCGCCCGAGCTGGACTACGACATGTGGCTGGGGCCCGCGCCCTGGGCGCCTTACACCAAGGACCGCGTGCATTTCAACTTCCGATGGATCCGGGACTATTCAGGCGGCATTCTCACCGATTGGGGAACGCACCTGTTCGACACCGCCCAGTGGGCCAACGACACCGAACGCAGCGGGCCTGTGGAAGTGGAAGGGACCGGCTCGTTCTGGGAAGGCGGCCTCTTCAATACGGTCAAGGATTACGCCGTGACCTACCGCTACGCCAACGGGGTGGTCATGACCTGCAAGCCGGGCAATCCGAGCATCAAGTTCATCGGAACCGAGGGGTGGGTGGGCAACATCGGCTGGCGCGCGCCGCTCCAGGCCAGCTCGAAGAAGATTCTCGAATCCCGGATCGGTCCGGAGGGAATCCATCTCTACACCAACCCGGCCGGCGAGCACGCCGATTTTCTCAAGTGCGTCAAAAGCCGCAAGGATCCCTACTTTCCAGTGGACATCGGCCACCGCGTCAGCACGGTCTGCCATCTGGCCAACATCGCTCTCCTGCTCGGCCGCAAGCTGCGGTGGGATCCGGAGAAGGAGGAGTTCATCGGCGACGAGTCGGCCAACGCCATGCGGCGTGTCCGCCCGATGCGCAAGCCCTGGACGCTGGAGGAAAGTTAGCCGTCGCAAAGGCCGTCTGGGGCGGGCGGCGCTCCGGGGTCGCCTCCCTGGCGGCGGAGCGGAATGGTTGCCGGAATGATAAGAAGCCTAACAGAAAGCCTGTGGTGAAAACGCTGCGAACAAGATGGATGTTGCTGGGGAGCGCGGTTTGTCTGGCCGCAGCCGCTTTGGCGGCCGCGGCGCCCGCCCCGAAGGCGCTGCGCCTGGCCAACGTGTTCAACAACCACATGGTCCTCCAGCAGCAAATGCCGGTGAGAATCTGGGGCCGGGCCGCTCCCGGCGCGGAAGTGATCCTGACTCTTACCGAAGATCGCCGCGCCGCCGAGCCTTACTTGAAGGAGACGAGCCGGCCGGCGAAGGCGGCTTCGCCGGCCCCTCGGTTGGCGGTGGAGGTGGTCGAGCGTCCTCGTCCGGCCTTTCATCCCCAAACCGTCCGCGTCCGCGCCGACGCCCAGGGCCGTTGGGAGGCCGCCTTCAGCCCCATGCCGGCGAGTTTCGCCCCGAAGTGGCTGATCGTGCGCAGCGGCGAGGAAACGACGGTCTTGGAGGACATCCTGATCGGCGAGGTGTGGCTTTGCGCCGGCCAATCGAACATGGTGTGGGCGAATTATGACACCAAAGACATCGAATCGCTGGCGCCCGACCTGCCCGGCCTGCGCTACCTCAAAGCGGACCAGACCTGGTACAAGCCGCGGGAAGACCTCGAGCGGCCGGCCAATTGGATCCTCTGCACCCGCGAAGCCCGGAATAGAATGTCCGCCATCCCTTACCTTTTCGGCCGCGATCTGCTTCGCGTTCTGGGCGCGCCGGTGGGAATGATCAACGTGGCCCGCGGCGGGACCACCGGCCAGGCGTGGTGCAGCCGGGAGGAGCTGGATCGGATCGATTTCGCTCCGCTTCGGAAGGCGCTCGCCGAGTACGACGCCGAAACGCGGCGCTGGGAGGATCCCGCATATCGGGAGCGCGTCATCAAGGAGTGGGAAGCAGCCTGCGAAAAGGCGCGAGCCGAACACGAGGCCAAGGTCCGGGAAGCCAAAGCCGCGGGCAAGCCGGCGCCTCGGCTGCGCCTCCCGAAGCGTCCGGGCGATCCGCGCTCGGGCTGGTCGCCGCCGGCCGGCAAGTTCAACGCCAACGTCTGGCCGCTTCGCAAGCTGGCCATCCGCGGCGTGCTCTTTCATCAGGGCGAAAACAACTATTTCTCCGGATGGACGCAGTACGAATACACTTTTCCCGCTGTGATCCGATCCTTTCGGGCGGCGTTTGGCGACGACGCTCTTCCCTTCGGCATCATCACCTTGCCCGGCTGGGGCATGCACGGGCTGCCGACCGAAGTGGAATGCGTGGGGGACGGCTACCAGGCCATCCGCGACATCCACATCCGCGTCCACGAGCGCATGAAACACACCGGCCTGATCTGTCCGACCCTTTCCGGGGACGGCTACATTCATCCTTCGGACAAGGAGCCGGTGGCGTTGTTGGCTCTGCGCTGGGCGTTGGCGGCCGTCTACGGCAAGCCGGTCCTCCATAAGGGGCCCAAGCCGCGCAAGGTTGTGAAGGCGGGCAACAAGATGCGGGTCTATTACGAGCTGGACCCGCTGCTCGACAAAGGCTTCGAAGGAAACAAAAAAGTTCCTTATTGGGCCGGTTGCCCGGCGCCTCGCCAAAACGGCGAAGGCCCGGTTTACGGTTTCGCCGTCGCCGATCGGAGCCATCGGTGGTATCCGGCCCAGGCGCGCGTGAAAAAAGGCGAAAACTGCGTCGAGGTGTGGAGCGATCTGGTCGAGGACCCCGTGGCCGTGCGGTACAATTTCGCCAATTACCCCATGGGCAACCTGGTGGGGCGGGGAGAGATCCCCGCCATCCCGTTCCGCTCCGACACGTGGCCGCTGCCGCGCAAGGTCTCAAGCGAGCCGGACACGCGGGAACGGCTGGCGGCGTTGAAGCGGGCCGCCGAGGCTCAGGCCCTGGACCGGCAGGTCCGCCAGGCTATGATCGACGCCCGCCGGGCGGAGTTCAAACTGCACATGGACCGACGCCTGCGCGGCGAAGGCCGCTCGGCCGCCACGCTTCTGGAAAGCAAGGTCGACCGGATCGAGCAAATCCTCGACGAATTCCAAGGCGAAGACGGCCGCTTGCTGGACCGGCTGAAGAGGAAGAACCCGGACCTCGTCCCGCAAATCCTCAAGGCGCTCGACAGCCTGAAGGCCCAGGCGGAGGCCTTGCGGGCTGCGGCGCGGAAGATCAAGGAATGAGCCGCGGCCTCTCTTGAATGAGCCCATTCCTCGCCTTCCCCGGGGCCGATCCGCCCCGCTTCGCCTGCGGGCCCGATCGACCCGGCCGCGGGTCGGGGGGCGCGGAGCCTCTTCCGTTTCGTCCGTCTTCAAACGCTTTTGTTGACGGGCGAAGCGGAGGGGGGTAATCTGGCTGCGGATTGAGCGGTGGCTGTAGCTCAGTCGGTTAGAGCACCAGATTGTGGATCTGGGAGTCGCGGGTTCAAATCCCGTCAGCCACCCCAGCTTCCCGGCTTTCCCTGCTTTTCAGCCGCCGTTCTTGCGCCACAGGGAGGGAGCGGCTGGAGCGTTGCCAAGCGCGGGAGTTTCCGGTAGGTTCCCACCGATGTCAGCGAGAAACTCTTGAGCAAGGGATGGATTATGGATCAGGAGAACCATGCGAACGCCGCGGCGGATTCCGGCGAGAAGGCGGTGAGCCTGAAACGGATCCTGGTTCCGTTGGACTTTTCCGAGCGGGGGATGGAGGCGCTGGGATTTGCGCGGGCGTTGGGCCGGCAGTTCGGTTCCACGCTTATTCTGGTTCACGTGATTGAGCCGCTGGTGTACCCGGCCGATCTGGGCTACGCCCCGGTGATCACGGACGAGATGGTGATGGAGATGGAACAGGAAGCCCGCGCGCGGCTCGACGAGCAAGCGGCCAGGCTGAGCCGGGCAGGCTTCGCCGTCGAGGTCTGCCTGCGCGCCGGCCGGCCGTACCTGGAAGTCGCCGAGGCCGCCCGCGAGCGGAACGCAGACCTCATCGTGCTGACCACCCACGGTTACACCGGCCTGCGCCATGTGCTGTTGGGCAGCACCGCCGAGCGGGTGGTCCGCTACGCGCCCTGCCCGGTGATGGTGATTCGGGACCGGGACCGCTCCGAGAAGCCCGATTCGAAGGCAAAGGACAAAGCCGCCGACTCCGCGGAGACGGGCGCCGACGAGGCCGCATAGCCTTCGCTCCGAGCCAGCTTATGCCGACTTTGCGGAAGCCCAGGATTGTGGTGGCCGGCAGCGCCAACACCGACCTCGTGGCCCAAGTGCCGCGGCTGCCCGCCCCGGGAGAGACGGTCCAAGCCGACGCCTTCGCCACATTTCACGGCGGGAAGGGCGCCAACCAGGCCGTGGCGGCGGCGAGGCTCGGAGCGCGGGTGGATTTCATCGGCCGGGTGGGAGCGGACGAGATGGGCCGCAAAACCCGCGACCAGCTCCGGGCCGAGGGCGTGGGCGTGGCCCGCCTGCGCCGCGCCCACGCCCTCGGCCCGGAGCTGGTCGCGGGT
>JAGHDA010000173.1 GCA_021160185.1 Verrucomicrobiota bacterium | reverse complement strand
GGGCGGTGGTCGGCGCAACTGGGGCGGTGGGCCGGGAAATGCTGCGCGTCCTGGAACGACGCAACTTTCCGTTGAGCGAGTTGACGCTCCTTGCCTCCTCCCGATCGGCGGGGCGGGAACTCGAGTTCCGGGGCGAGAAACTCCCGGTGCGCGAGTTGAAAGAGGACGTTTTTGAGGGGATCGACATCGCGCTGTTCAGCGCGGGCGGGAGCGTGTCCCGACGCTTCGTCCCCATCGCGGCGAAAAGCGGCTGCGTGGCGATCGACAACTCCAGCGCTTTCCGGATGGATCCGGACACGCCGCTGGTGGTTCCGGAAATCAACGCCGAGGCCGTCCGCCGCCACCGCGGCGTCATCGCCAACCCCAACTGCACCACCGCGATCACTCTCATGGCGTTGCATCCGCTTCACAAGGCATTCCACGTCACCCGCCTCATTGCGGCCACCTATCAGGCGGTCTCGGGCGCCGGGGCCAAAGCGATCGAAGAGCTCAGAGGTCAGGTCGAGGCCCTTGCCGCAAACAAGCCGATCTCCTGCGAAGTGTTTCCCTATCAGATCGCTTTCAACGCGATTCCCCACGTGGACAGCTTCCAGCCCAACGGGTACACCCGCGAGGAGATGAAGTTGGAAAACGAGGCTCGCAAAATCATGAGCCACCCCGAGCTGCGGGCCAGCGCCACATGCGTCCGCGTGCCGGTCTATCGCGCCCATTCGGTCGCCGTGGCCGCCGAGTTCCGCGAGCCGGTGAGCGTGGAAGCCGCCCGCCAAGCCTTGGAAGCCGCGCCCGGCCTGGACGTCCTGGACGAGCCGGAGAAGCTGGTCTACCCCACGCCGCTTCACGTGGCGGGAAAGGACAATTGCGCCGTCGGCCGGTTGCGTAAGGACATCGCCTTCGACAACGGCCTCAGCTTCTGGGTGGCGGGCGATCAGCTCCTCAAAGGCGCCGCGTTGAACGCCGTGCAGATCGCCGAGGAACTGCTCAAGTCGGCCTGAGTCCCAAGCCGGTCCTCCGGAGCGCGAAGTCCCAAACGGCCTACACAAACCGGCGCAGTTTCCGATCCTGCCCGAGGAGCTTGACCAGCTCCTTGAGCCGTTGCGCCTCTTTCTTCGAGGCGATCAACGTGGCGTCGTCGGTGAGAACCAGGATGCAATCCTTGACCCCCAGCGCGGCCACTACGCCGCGCCGGCCGGAGCGCCCGTCGAACACAATGTTGCCCGAGGCGTCCAGGCCCACAAACCACGCCCGCGCGGCGTTGCCCGCTTCGTCCGCAGGCAGGCGCCGACCCAAGGCGGTCCAGGAGCCCAGGTCGTCCCAGGCGAAATCCCCCTCGGCGGAAATCACGTTGTCGGCCTTCTCCATCAGCGCGTAGTCGATCGAGATCTTCTCGATGCCGGGATAATCGACCTCCAACGCCGCGCGGAGCCGTCCGGCGCGGATCGCCTCCGTCCACCGCTCGCAGAATGCCGCCATCTCCGGCCGATGCTTGCGCAGCCCGGCGAGCAGGGCGGCGGCGGACCAGATGAACATGCCCGCGTTCCAGCGGTATTTGCCCGAACGCAGATAGGCGAGGGCGGTTTTCAGGTCGGGTTTTTCCACGAACCGCTCCGCCTTGCGGAAGACGGTCTCCAGTTCGCGGCCGCACAGGTTGGCTGAGGAGATTTCTTTGCCCAAACGAATATAGCCATATCCCGTGGCCGGCTCAGTCGGCTGGATCCCGATCGTCAGGATGGCGTCCGTTCCGGCGGCCAGGGTGTAAGCGTCCGAGAGGACGCGCCGAAACTTCTTTTCCTCGGGGATGAGGTGGTCGGCCGGCAGGACGGCGCAGGCGCCTTCCGGATCCTTGGCGCGGACCAGCGCCGCGGCCAGGGTGACGGCGGCGCAGGTGTCCCGGCCGCACGGTTCACTGATGATGTTGGCCCGGGGCAGCTCCGGGAGCTGACGGCGCGTTTCCGGCGCCTGCGCGGCGTTGGTGATCACATAGATGTTTTGCGGGGGAACCAACGGCCGCGCCCGCCGGACCGCCTGCTGGAGGAAGGAGCCTCTGCCCAGGAGCCGCAACAACTGCTTGGGGCGCTTTTGGCGGCTCAGAGGCCAGAAGCGCTCGCCGCGGCCCCCGGCCATGATCACCGCGTAGCGTTTGGAAGAACGGCGCGTTTTTTCCATAAAATCCTCCCTTGGACTAAGGCTTGCGCGTTTCGGCTGCGGGCGCGTTCGATCCGGGAAAGGGCGCCGCGCCGCCCTTGATCGCCTCGGCCAGGCTCCGCACAAAGGCGGCGGTTTGCGGAACAAGCTCCGGCGAACGGCCGAGTCGGCCGATTCGGTCCACCACCGCGCTGCCCACCACCGCCGCGTCGGCAAAGGCGGCCACCTGCTTTGCCTGTTCGGGCGCGGCGATGCCGAAGCCCACCGCGACCGGCAGATCGGTGAACCGCCGGATCAGGGCCACGCGCTCCTCGATCTGCTTGCCGATGGCCGTGCGCCGGCCGGTGACTCCTTCGCGCGACACATAGTAGATGAAGCCCGCCGCCCGCCGGACGATGCGGGCGATCCTTTCTTCCGGCGTGGTGGGCGCGACCAGATAGATCGGCCGCAAGTCCGCCGCTCGCATAAGCCGATCGTATTCCTCCGCTTCCTCCGGCGGCAGGTCCAGAATCAAAAGCCCGTCCACCCCGCTTGCCGCCGCTTGCCGGATGAAGGTCTCCTGCCCGAACCGATGGACGAGGTTGTAATAGAGGTAAAGAACGATGGGGATCTGGGAGCGTTTGCGAATGGAGGCGACGGTTTCCAGAACCTTCCGCGGCGTGGTTCCGGAAGCCAGGCCCCGTTGCGCCGCAAGTTGGTTCACCGGCCCGTCCGCCAACGGATCGCTGAATGGCGCGCCCAACTCGATCACGTCCGCTCCGGCGCGCTCGAACGCCAGGGTTAGTTCCTCTGTGGCCCGCAAGTCGGGATCCCCGGCCCCGATGTAGATGATCAGGCCTTTTTCCCCTTGTTCCCTGAGCGTTCGAAACCGCGCGTCAATCCGGTTCATGAGCGGGCGCATTCTACGAGCCCTTTCGTCCTGATGCAAACCGTTCGCCCGCGCTCCCTCCGCCGGAGCTGCGACAAAAAATGGATCGCGGCCGGGCCCCCGTCCAGCTGGTTTTGCATTTCAGGGAAAGCTGGGTAGATCGTGACCCTTGTTGTAGGG
>JAGHDA010000287.1 GCA_021160185.1 Verrucomicrobiota bacterium | reverse complement strand
GTCGAGGACGGCTGCCTGAAACATCTTCTCCAGGCCGGCGGCGGCGACATCGTCACCGAGGATGTTTTCTGGGATTTTGACTTCCGCTTTGAGTGGAAAATCAACGCGGGCGGCAACAGCGGGGTCAAATACTTCGTTG
This sequence comes from Verrucomicrobiota bacterium, assembly GCA_021160185.1. Taxonomy (GTDB): domain Bacteria; phylum Verrucomicrobiota; class Verrucomicrobiia; order Limisphaerales; family CAZBKV01; genus JAGHDA01. The sequence continues at coordinate 4,144 of JAGHDA010000287.1, read as the reverse complement.
TCCCGGAGCGGGGGAGGCACATCGGCCACGAGTACCAGCTTCTCGGGGAGAAAGTTTCCGGCCCGGCCGCGCGGCGTCCCAGCCTGGCGGGCACGGCCAGCTTTTATGTGGTGGTTCCCACTGTTCCAAACCGTCCGCTGCGACCGGCGGGGGAATGGAATCAGGGTCGGATTCTTGTGACAGGCAACCATGTTGAGCATTGGCTCAACGGCAAAAAGGTGGTCGAATACGAGCTGGGAAGTCCCAAGGTGTTGGCGGCGGTTGCCCGGAGCAAATTCAGAAACGTGAAGGACTTCGGCAAGAAGGTCTGCGGCCACATCCTCCTCCAGGACCACGGGGGGGAGGTATGGTTTCGCAACCTGAAAATCCTCGAGCTTGCCCCCTGCCCGAAAAAACGCTGAGCCATGGAGCCTCTCGGGATCGCGATCGGCGCGGGATTGGCCTACCTGATCGCTTACTACACCTACGGTCGATGGCTGGGCGGACGCCTGTTCCAGCTCTCGGCCAAGGCGGTCTGCCCTTCCGAAGAACTGGCCGACGGGGTGGACTACGTGCCCGCCCCCAAAGCGGTGGTGTTCGGACATCACTTCACTTCGATCGCCGGAACCGGCCCCATTGTCGGCCCTGCGATCGCTATTATGTGGGGATGGCTGCCGGCGTTGTTGTGGGTGGTGTTCGGGTCCATCTTTATCGGGGCGGTTCACGATTTCGGCTCGCTTGTGGTCAGCCTCCGGTATCAGGGGCAGACGGTGGGCGACATCGCCGGCCGTCTCATCAATCGGCGGGTCAGGCTGTTGTTTCTGCTGACGCTGTTTCTATTGCTTACGGTGGTGCTGGCCGTGTTCGGCCTGGTGATCGCCTCGGTGTTTTCCCAATTCCCGGCGGCGATTTTCCCGTGCTTCCTCCAAATCCCCATCGCGGTGGCCATCGGACTTTGGCTCCGAAAGAAAGGGGGCTCGCTCCTTTGGCCCTCGCTCGCGGCGTTGGGACTGATGTATCTGTCCGTGTTTTTCGGGGACGCGGGATTGTTGGCCCGGCTGAACCAGTGGTTGGCGGGGCTGCCGCTGTTCACTTGGGCGCTCCTGCTTTTGGGGTACGCCTTCGCGGCGTCGGTGCTGCCGGTTTGGCTTCTGTTGCAGCCGCGGGATTACATCAACTCGCTTCAGCTCACCACTGCTCTGGGGTTGATTGTGGCCGGCTTGGCGGCGGCGGCTTTCTCTGGAGGAACGGTTTCCCCCGACGGGGCCAGAGCGCCATTGGAGTTTGTCGCGCCGGTTTTCAACCCGCGGCCCGAAGGCGCTCCGTGGCTGGCGCCGTTTTTGTTCATCACCGTGGCGTGCGGGGCTATCAGCGGCTTCCATTGCCTGGTCAGCAGCGGCACCAGCAGCAAACAACTCATGCGGGAGACCGACGCTCGGTTTGTCGGCTATGGAGGAATGCTCCTGGAAGGCTTCCTGGCCACATTGGTCATCGTGGCGTGCGGCGCGGGGATCGGCCTGGGGTTTGCGGGGCCTGAGGGTCAATGGCTGACGGGCAAGGAGGCCTGGCTGGCCAGGTACAGCTCCTGGACGGCCGCAGGCGCGTTGCAGGCCAAGGTGGCCGCTTTTGTGGACGGAGCGGGCAACTTCCTCCGCGCCTTGGGCATGCCCTCCGCCGCGGCCAAGGCCCTGATGGGCGTGCTGGTGGCTTCGTTTGCCGGCACCACGATGGACACCGCCTGCCGCCTGCATCGGTATGTCATCCAGGAGCTGGGCGCGGTTGTGGGCGACGGGGCAAAGGCCCCAGGCGCTTGGAATCTTGCGGGTTGGCTTCGGAATCGATACGGCGCCACTTTGACAGCCGTGGCGGCCGCCGCTTTGCTGGCTGCGATCCCGCCTCCGGGACGGCCTTGGTCGCTGGCCGAGGCTGGCAAAGGGGGCCTGCTTCTTTGGCCCCTGTTCGGCGCGGTGAACCAGTTGCTGGCCGGGCTTGCCTTTCTGGTGGTGCTCTTCTACCTTTGGCGTCGGAGTCGCCCTGTAAGCGTGATTTTGGCGCCGATGCTCTTTATGCTGGCGATGCCCTTCTGGGCTATGGCCCAGCAGGTGTTCTTCGGAAACGGCCAAGAACCGGGGTGGATCGAGCAGGGCAAATGGCTGCTGGCCCTGATCGGCATAGCGGCGATGATCCTGGAAGTATGGATGGTAATCGAAGGAGTTCGCCTTCTGCCGCGGGTCAAAGGCGCGCTTGAACCGCAGGCGCCTGAACGCCGGGAAGAGGCCGGCCATCCGAGCGAGTCGGATTCTGTGTGCATGGGATGTTGACAAACGCCGCCCCAAACGCCGCCAGGTCCGATCCGCGGTTCCAAAAGCAGTCGCGAACGAAACGCGCGAAGCGTGTTGGCTTGTTCGGCGGCTCGTTCGATCCGGTGCACCTGGGCCACTTGCTTGTGGCTCGCGCCGCGTTGGAAGAGTTTCAGCTCGACCGGCTTTTCTTCATTCCCGCTTTCCGGTCGCCTTTTAAGCCCGATCGGCTTCCCGCTCCCCCGATGGTCCGCGCGCGCTTGCTCCGGTTGGCCCTTGCCGGTTGGACCCGATGCGAAATCGATCTCCAGGAAATCCGGCGAGGCGGCGTCTCCTACACCATCGACACGGCGCGGGAGTACCGCAGACGGTTCCCCCAAGCCGAGTTGTATTGGATCATCGGGGCGGACCATGTGCCGAAACTGCCTCGATGGAGGGAGGCCGAGGCGTTGGCGCGGCTGGTGCGTTTTATTTCCGTTCCTCGCCCGGGCATGGTCTCGCCCAAAGCGCCGGAGCCGTTCCAAGTCAACCCCTTGAGCGGTTTTCCTTTCGCTGTCTCTTCCTCGGCGATTCGGGCCCGGGTCGCGCGAGGCGAGCCGATCGATCTCCTCACGCCGCCCGCCGTCGGAGAGGCGATTCTGAAGATGGGCCTGTACCGCCGGGAAAATCTGTCCGAAGGTTGAGAAGAATGGACGCGCGAGCGCTCGCAATTCGATGTCAGGAGCTGGCCGAGGAAAAAAAGGCCGAGAACCCGCTGATTCTGGATCTGCGGGGCCTTTCGAACATCACCGATTATTTCCTCATCGCCGGAGGAACCAGTGAACCACACCTGCGCGCGATCGTGGACTGGATCGTGGAGAAGATTCAGGAGGAATTCGGCCTCAAACCAGCGGCCATCGACGGAACCTATCACACGAACTGGGTCGTCCTCGACTACTTCGATGTGGTGGCGCACATCATGCGTCCGGAAACCCGCGCCCGCTATGATCTGGAGGGGCTTTGGGGAGACGCCCCGCGCATCCGCCCTCGGCGCGAGGCATCCGACGTAAGCGGATGAAGAACACTTGAGCCTCCGCTAGCAGACGCTAACACTCCCCTGCTTGCGTCGCGGCAAGCCCGGACAAGCGCCGAAAGCCGTAAATCCGGATTAGGCTGAAGGTTGAGGAGGCGGAGAGGGAGGCGCAGACGGGGGCGCTTGACCCTGCTGCGCTTCTTTCGCTAACGAGGCGATGATTTTGGCGAAACCCTCCAGCCCCGGAGCCGGAACGATGATGTGATCTCTTCGTCCGTTTACGTCCTCAGTGATCCGAAGGAAACGGCCGCGGGGATTTTCTTTCAGCGCAAAATAAAACATCTTGCGCTCAACCTGAAGTTGCTCCGTCTTCAAGGTTTTTTCCTCTACCCTATGGCCGCCTCCCGCCTGAGATCCTTGGCCCGCGGCTGACTGTTGATAGGATGTCATGACTCTGCCTCTCTTTTCCCCGTCGGCGGCGGACCGGAACGCCTTTTCTCCACGCCGCGCCGAACGCTTAACCCTATCCTCTGCCGGCGCTTGTCATTATCGACAAAACCGGGCTATGTAGCAAGACGATTTTTTCCCGCCTCGAATTCATACCGGTTGCGGATTCTCGGGATCTCTCTTCTCTTAGACGCGGCGCGCCCGGCCTTTTCGAGACCAGGGAGCGGGGGCATAGTCTCTTAGTGCATGGGACGTGCGAAGGGAAAGAAAAACGTCTCCGGGGAGAGCAGAAAATTCTGGAGCAAGGGGGCGATGATTATTTTCCCGGCTCAGGCGGCGCTTCTGGCCTGGGCGGGCGCGCGGCGCCTTGATTCCCTTAACACGGACGCGGTGGCCTATCTCCGGC
>JAGHDA010000267.1 GCA_021160185.1 Verrucomicrobiota bacterium | reverse complement strand
ACCGCTACGAGTTCCACCTCGTCTACCAGCGCCTGGTCCAGTTCGCCGCGGTGGAGCTTTCCGCCCTTTACCACGACGTGATCAAGGACCGGCTCTACACCGATCCGCCCCGCTCAGGCCGCCGCCGCTCTTCCCAGACGGCCCTCTGGCGAATGGTCTCGGGGCTTTGCCAGTTGCTTGCCCCCGTTCTTGCCTTTACCGCCGACGAGGCGTGGGAACACATCCCCGGCTGGGACGGCGGCTCGGTCCATGAAAGCCTCTGGACGCCTCGCGGCCTCCGGTTGGCCGAGCCGGAGAAGAAGCAATGGCAGACCCTCCTGGCGCTTCGTGAGGCGGTTCTCCCCGAGTTGGAGAAAGCCCGCCAGGCCAAGCTCATCGGCCGCAGTCTGGAAGCTCAGGTTGAGTTGACGCTTCCGGCCGAAGAGCTCGCCGCGCTGGGCGAGAACGGCCGCCAAACGCTTCAGGAGCTGCTCAACGTCTCCCGCCTCGACCTGAGCGAGGGGGCGTCGCGCGAGATCCGGGTTGCCAGGGCCGCCGGCGCCAAATGCGCCCGTTGCTGGCATTGGGAGACGAGCGTCGGCGAGTCGCCCGAGCATCCCGGGCTTTGCCGGCGCTGCGTCGACATCTTGGCCGGCCGCGCCGCCGAGACGGCCTGAGCCTCCTGAGGGCAAACCGTTCGCCGCGCCCTCGGCGCGCGGGACGCTGAGAAACGCGATTGAGAACGTGACGTTTCGGCGCTTGCGCGCCGCGCCGGGGTCGGGCAGGCTCTGGGAGCGCCTTATGAAATTTGCAATCTGCAACGAGATTTACCATCAGGCCGGTTGGGATCTGAAGCGGGCCATGAAACACGCGGCCCGTGTGGGCTATGAAGCCATCGAGATCGCTCCGTTCACCATCGCCAAGCGGGTCACGGAGGTTCCGGCTGAGAAGCGATGCGAGATTCGCCGGCTGGCCGAAGAGGCGGGCTTGGAGATTTCCGGGATCCATTGGGTTTTGGTTCAGACTGAAGGGATGCACCTCACCCATCCGGACTTTGCGATCCGGGCGCGGACCGCGCGGTATTTTGTGGAGCTGGTGGATTTCTGCCGCGATCTGGGCGGGCGGTTCATCATTCTCGGCTCTCCCAAGCAAAGGAGCCTGGAACCGGGCGTGAGCCGGGAACAAGGGGCGGCTTGGGCCCGCGAGACGCTCCAGCAAGCCGTGCGCCGGGCCGAGCGCTGCGGAGTCACTATCTGCATCGAGCCGCTCAGCCCCGTCGAGACCAATTTCATCAACACAGCCGCCGAAGCGATTGAGTTCGTCAAGAGCCTTCCCTCGCCCTCTTTGCGCATCATGCTGGATGTGAAGGCGATGTCCAGCGAGGGCAAGCCCATCCCTCAGATTATTCGGGAAGCCTGGCCCTACTTCGCCTACTTCCACGCCAACGACGCCAATCTCAAAGGGCCCGGTTTCGGGGAGACCGATTTTCGGCCCATTGCCGCTGCCCTCCGGGAAGTCGGCTACGAAGGCTACGTTTCCGTGGAAGTGTTCAAGTTCGAGGAGGGGCCGGAGGCGATTGCTTCGCGCAGCCTAGCTTATCTGCGCGAGGTTTTCGACCGGTAGACCGGAAAACAAACTCGCGCCCGTAAAGAGGAGGCCGACGCGTCGTTGCCGCCTCTTCAGGCGGGGGGCGGCTCTGCGTTGCCTCCCAACGCGGCTTTTAACGTTTGGCGGAAGGAGCGGCGGTTTTTTCCAGCTTGCCCAGGATGTCCTTGCCGGAGCCGACGCGTCCGCCCAGGCGCCGGGCGAAGAATTGTTCAAGGGCCCGGTAGACCTCGAAGCGATTTTCTTCGTTGTGGAAGCCGTGGCCTTCGTTGTCTTTGACCAGGTAGGGCGTCTCCACGCCGCGTTGGCGGAGGGCTTCCACCATCTGGTCCGATTCGGCCTTTTTTACCCTGGGGTCGTTGGCGCCTTGGACGATCAGAAGCGGGGCCTTGATGCGGTCGGCGTGGAACACGGGTGAAACGCGCCGGAACAGCTCGGCGTCTTTTTCCGGGTCGCCGATCATCTCGTACATCATCCGGCGCATCGGCTCCCAGTAGGGAGGGATGGTTTCCATGAGGGTGAAGAGGTTGGCCACGCCCACATAATCCACGCCGCAGGCGTAAAGGTCGGGGGTGAACGTCAGTCCCGCCAGCACCACGTAGCCGCCGTAAGACCCGCCGAAGATGCCCACGCGCTTGGGGTCGGCCACCCCTTGTTCGATCAGCCATCGGACCCCGTCGGTCACGTCGTTTTGCATGGCCAGCCCCCATTGTTTGAAGCTGAGCTCCCAGAACTTGCGGCCGAAGCCCGTCGAGCCGCGGAAATTCATCTGGAGGACGGCGTAGCCGCGGTTGGCGAGCATCTGGAGCACAGGGTCAAAACCCCATGCGTCGCGCGCCCAGGGGCCGCCGTGGGGCAGGATGACTGTGGGCAAACGGCGCGGCGGAACCCCTTTGGGCAGGGTCAGGTACCCCAGGATCAAGAGGCCGTCGCGGCTTTGGTAGACGATCGGCCGCACGTCGGCCATGTGCTCGGGATTGAGCCAGGGGCTGATCTCGGCAAGGCAGGCGAGGCGGTTTTTCCCCGCGTCGTACAAGTAAACCGCGCCGCGGGTCTTGTCGCTGTAGGTGCGGACGATGAAACGGTCCTCGTTGAGGTTTGCGCTGACGACAACGACTTCGACCCCGGGCAGCTTGGCTTCAAGCCGTTCCTGAAGCCGCCGGCGTTCCTCGTCAAAAAACTTGTAGCCCCGTTTCGCGGCGAGGAAAGCGGCCCCGGTGAGCTTTTTGCGTTTTTCCGAGAGGAGGATCTCTCCCGTGTCCACTTGAGGGTGTTCGTAGATCACGCGGGTTTCCTGGGCCTTGCGGGGGTCGAACACGACAATCGCCTGGCGGTCCCGTCCCAGATTCGAGGCGCAGTAGAGGAATTGGTTGTCGAAGGTAAAGGCCAGCGGGGCGAGGGTGTCCCGGAAATCAGTCGTCAGCACCGTCCGGAAATCCTCCTCTTCCGATTCCCGGAACAGGAGGCTGGTTTGCACCCCGTCGGCCGAGACCGCGGCTCGGACGCGCCCCTCATGGTCGGCCATGTAGCCGGTGATCACGCCCGGGTTCTCCACCACCAGTTGCGTTTCGCCCGTCTTCAGATCCACCCGGTAGGCGTCGAAGACCCGCTTGTCCCGCCGGTTGTGCTGGATCAGGAAGTGACGCGGATCCCGGGGCAGGGGATCGAGAATCGCCGCGCGCGTTTCCGGGAATGGAGTCAGGTCCTTCGTCTCGGAGCCGTCCCGGCGCGCCAGGAACACGTGGAAATTTTCGTCGCCGCCCTGATCCAGGGTGTAAGCCAGGAAGTCGTCGCTCACCCAGTCGAACGAGGCGATGTCCCGGGTTTCCACCGAGGTGACGCGCTTTTCCCGGCCGGACTCGACTTCCCGGACGAAGAGGTTGAGCCGGGAGCGCCAAGGCTTGAGGCAGGCGATGTATTCTCCGGAAGGGGAAAGGCTGTGTCCGACCTCGGCCGGGTTGCGGAAGAAGTCTTCGAGCGGAATCAGGGGCGGCAGTTCAGCTTGCATGCTCATTGTCAACAGGCCGAAGAGGATGGCGGAAACCAGCCGACTGCGCAAGTTCGGGCGTTTCATAGGGCTTCTCTTTGTCGAATCCGTTTCGGTTTCGCCGCGCGATTCGAGCGAAGGATGCGTTCAGGAGGCGCAAAGAACAAGTCAGGACTCGGTTCGCGTTCAGAGGGGCGTGAGCAGGTCGGGATGGGGTTCGTGGTCGTTGTTCCACCGGCGCAGGGCGTTGTCGGACTGCTCGAACAGCTTGGGCTCCAGGATTTGCTCCGTGTGGCCGTCGCAGAAGCCGATGTTGTGACGGTAATTGTGCCGGCGGCGGGTGGCTTGGATGATTTGCTCGCTGGCCGCGTAAGCCGGCGACTGGCTGTGGTTGCGGGTGTTGATGTCCAGCATTGCCATGCCGCTGTAGTTGTCTTCCATGTCCAAGTTGTAATAGAGGCGCATCAGCCCGGCTGGGATCCAGGTCAAGTTGGCGTCGCCCACGGCGATCATGTCGCTGGGAACGCGGACTTTCGAGGCTGGGACGCGCACGTCGATGGCTTTGAACTGATCGGAGGGTTGGTCCAGGATCATCTTGGAGAAGAGCCCGCCCAGGCCCAGGTCGCTGTAGACGTATTGGACGCCTTTGGCGTTGTACCCGTAGCTGCCCAGAGGCACGGCGTCGTCGTTGCCGTTGACTGTGGCTCCGCGGTAGTCCGGGCACCGGTACAACTCGTTGGTCCAGCGGCTGTCAGTGTAGGGGTAGATCTTGTCCGGCCAGAACTCGTTGGGTTTTTCGGCCAGCGGATCGTAGTTGAAGACGGGGTAATGCCCGGTGTCGTCGGTGTAGGAGATGATGCCGAAGAGGATCTGCCGGACGTTGCTGCGGCATTTGATCGAGCGGGCCGCGCTTTTGGCCTTGGCCAGGGCGGGCAGAAGCATCGCCGCCAGAAGGGCGATGATGGCGATGACCACCAGCAGCTCGATCAGGGTGAACGCTCCGCCGCCCGGGCGGGCAAGCGGTTCCGCCCTAAGGCTGCGTCTTGGCGCGGGCCGGCTTAGGGCAGGCTCACAATCCGGAAGAAACGCCATGGGCCCTCCGTGGGCACGATGAGGAAATTATTTGTAGTTGTGGTGACGGGCGTCCAGGAAGAAGGGTCGCCGAGGCTCTCTGTGCTTTCCACGCGGAAACTGGCGGCGTTGAGCGGCGGCGTCCAGTGAAGCATGACTTGGTCTTGGCCGGGGGTGATCTGTAGGTCGGCCACCGGAAGCGGATCCCGGCTTCCCTCGGGGTGATTGTTCTCGAACTGGCGCATAATCACCGCCGCGGTGGAAAAGGCGTCCGAAGGCGGCGTGCCGGATTGCTGGGAGACGACCTGGGCCACGATGCCGCGATCCTTGGCCAGCCAGTAAAGGCTCCGCACGAAGTAGACGCCCACTGTTTGGTAATTGCCGGTGAAGTCGAAGTCGATCTGGATCTCGTAGGTGGCGAGTTCATTGATCCGGAGGCATTCCATGAAACCGAGCTTCGGCAGGGTCACGTACCCGTAAGCGTCCGCCTTGGAATCGGCGCTGTAGATGATCTTGGCCGGAATGCCGAAGTCGTCCTGGGGCGCGGGAAGGGCGTTCAGCGCGGTTCCCCCCAAGCCGATGTCGAAGCCGATGTCCGGCGCCCCGATGGAGGTGAGGAACTCGGTGCTGACGCTCCAGCTTGAGCCGTAAGTGATGTTTTCCGGGAAGTCGACGATGGGGGGATCAAAGACGCTGGTGGGCATATCGGGGCTGAAGTCCGGATCGTGAAAGCCGTAGTTGATTCGGCCGGTTCCAGGTTCCTGCTTAAGGAAGAGCCAGCTTGTCTTGCCTGTCTCCTCAACGGTCTTGCGTTCGGCGAGCGTAGCTTCCGGGAACAAGGCGTCCAATCCGCTTTCCGAGGGGGCCACGTAGTCGAAGCGGGCGGTGTAGTTGGTCGGGCTTTGGGAAAAATTCCACGCCCGAGGGCCGCCGCTTTGGCCAAGCAGGGTGGAGACGTTGTCCACGTTGGTGGCCACGTAGGCGCGGTAATACTGGCCGGTCGCGTTGAACATATCGAACGAGGTGACGGTGATCGGCTCCTGAGCCTGAAGGAGCCCGGCGATCCCGGCCAGCGCGAGCAGCGGTCGCATTGCTTTCATGGTGCTTGCTTTTTCTGAAAGTGACTGCGCCTTTTGCGCTTTTTTCTCGGACTTTCCCGACGACTGGTTGGAGCAAAGCTTGTGCCAAGCCCCCTACCTTTTCGTTGCCGTCTCGATCGGTTCCGGTAAAACGGTAGCCCGGAACGCGGTTCTGACAAGCGTTTTGGACCCGCGGCGGCTCCGAGGTCCGCGGCGCGAAGCGCGGGGAGACCGCAACGAAGCTATGGCAAAAAAGGCATTTATCACCGGGATTACCGGACAGGACGGCTCCTACTTGGCGGAGTTCCTTCTGGACAAGGGGTACGAAGTTCATGGGCTGATCCGGCGCTCCAGCTCCTTCAACACCGGCCGGCTCGAGGCCGTGCTGAACGATCCGGACCGGGACACCGCCCGGCTTCACCTGCATTACGGCGATTTGACCGACGGGGCGGGGTTGGCCCGGCTTCTGGCCGGGATCGAGCCGGACGAGGTTTACAACCTGGCCGCCCAGAGCCATGTGCGGGTGAGCTTCGATTCGGCCGAGTACACCACCGACGTGGCGGCCACCGGGTGCGTGCGGCTGTTGGAGGCGATTCGGGCGGTCGGCCTCAAGCCCCGGTTTTACCAGGCCTCCTCGAGCGAGATGTTCGGCAAGCCGGCCCAGGTTCCTCAAAACGAGAAGACGCCTTTCCGGCCCCGAAGCCCTTACGCCTGCGCCAAGCTCTGCGCCTATTGGGCCACGGTCACCTACCGCGAGGCCTACGGCTTCCATGCGTGCAACGGCATCCTTTTCAATCATGAGTCGCCCCGGCGAGGTGAAAACTTCGTCACCCGCAAAATCACCCGCGCCGTGGCGCACATCCTGGAAGGGCTCCAGAGCAAAGTTTACCTGGGCAACTTGGACGCCAAGCGGGATTGGGGCTACGCCAAGGAATACGTCGAGGCAATGTGGCTCATGCTGCAGCAGGAAGAGCCGGACGATTACGTCATCGCCACCGGCGAAGTCCATTCGGTGCGCGATTTTCTCGAAGAGGCCTTTGGCTATGTCGGGTTGGATTGGCGGGAGCATGTGGAGGTGGACCCGCGCTACTATCGGCCGGTGGACGTCGACAACCTGGTGGGAGACGCCGCCAAGGCCCGGCGCAAGCTTGGCTGGGCGCCCAAGGTTCGGT
>JAGHDA010000110.1 GCA_021160185.1 Verrucomicrobiota bacterium | reverse complement strand
CGCCGCCGCGGCGGCGATCTTGTCAGCCTGGGCCGGAGCGACGCGGCGTTCGCTTTTCAGCGCCAACACTGCTCCGGCGGCCAGGAACACTCCCACAGCGATCGCCCATTGCGTCCGAGCCATGGATCAAGCCTCCACAGTCGCGTCTTGAAGGATCTGCTTCAGCTCCTGGAGGGGAGGCACGCGTCCTACCACCTTGACCGTGCCATTGACCGCCAGCGCCGGGGTGGCCATTACGCCCAAGGCCATGATCTGCCTCAGGTCGGAGACCTTGTTCAGTTCGTAGTTCAATCCGAGCTCATCGGCCGCTTGACGAACGGCCCGAAGCAAGGCGTTGCAGCGGCTGCAACCGGGTCCGAGAACGAGAAGTTGGGTCATAGACTATTTCGCCGATTTATCGGTTAAGAGCTGTTTCCTCTAAGAGGCGGTGTTTTGCCGCCAGTTTTGTGTCAATTGGTCATTTTGCCAATTATACATCCAGGCCCGATAATCTAGGTCCTCTCTTTCCCCTGTCAACCTCTCAGCCCGGCTGATCGCCGGGAAGCCTCACCTCAGGAGGCGGATCCGGATATCCTTAAAGCGGACGAGGATTTCGGCGCCGGGATGAATTTGCAGGCCGATGTGGCCTGTCATCCCCACGCGATGCTTGCGATGGACTGCGTCATCGAGCCGGCCTCGGCCGTCATAGTCGGCCACGGTCACGCCATTGATGATCGTCTTGATCCGGGGGCCGTCGCAAATCACGCGCACGTCGTTCCAGGCGTCCTGGCCGTCCGCGTGCGTCCATTTCCAGCCCGCCGGAGCGTGCGACGGTTTGGCGTTGGCGGGGCCGCCCGCATCGGGCCAGAGCCAGGCTTTGACTTCGCGGGTCTCGTCGTAAATAAATCCGCACCGCCATGGACCCGCGGGATGGATGTCCACCTGCGGGCCGTCGAGCCAATGAGCCTGGTCATCGTAGCGGCTGCGCACCTGGATGCCGCTGTTGCCTTTCACATTGGCATAAGTCTGGACTTTGAGGCGCAGCTCGAAGTTGTCGAACTCCCGCCCGGTCAACAGCCAAATATAATTGTGCCGCGTGCGCTTGTCGGCCCGGGCGGTGATGGTCCCGCGCTCGACGCGCCAGTAGTCGCGTTTGTCGTTGTCTTCCGGTCGGCATTTGACGACCCAGCCATCCAGGCTCTTGCCGTCAAAGAGGTCGATCCAACCGGAAGCGGCGGGCTTGGCCGGAGCCGCAGACACAGCGGCCGTTAAGGCGATCGGGCACAAGGCGCCGAGGACCAGCCAGGCAAGCGATCGGTTAAACAACCCAGCAGGGCAATTGTTCTGTTTCATTGGGCAACGCTTCTCCTAAACATCCCACACAACGGGCCGTTTTGGGCGCTTCATTAAATGGCTTGCCGCATGGTCCTACAACAACCAATCCGCGCCGCGGCCGGCGCCAGCTTCCCATGCGTCCAAGGGAACGGGAGGCAGCCATCTTTCTGAGCCACCGGAGCGGTCCATCCCTTCGGCAAGGCGCCTCAAGCGCTCGCTTCGCAAGCGCGTTCAGCCGCACAGGGCGCCGTAGATCAGTCCGGCGATCGTGGCCATGACCACCACCAGCAAGACGTAGACCGCCGTTTTCTTGGTTCCCATGACGCTGCGCAAGACCAGCATGTTCGGCAGAGAAAGCGCCGGCCCCGCCAGGAGCAACGCCAGCGCCGGCCCCTTGCCCATGCCCGCTCCCAACAAGCCCTGGAGGATGGGCACCTCGGTGAGCGTGGCGAAGTACATCAACGCCCCCGCCACGCTAGCAAAAAGGGTCGCGCCCAATCCGTTGCCGCCCACGGCGCGCTCCACCCACGTCGAAGGAATGATCCCTTCCTGTCTCGGCCGTCCCAGGAGAAAGCCGGCCGCCAACACCCCAAGAAAAAGCAGCGGCAGGATTTGCTTTGCGAAGGTCCAGCTCGCCTCGAGCCATTCGTCCAGTTCACCGCCGCCGGTCGCCGCAACGAGGGCCAGCCCCGCCGCGCCGATCGCAAAAGCGATTTCCGGCGTTCCCGGCGCGAGCAGCGCCGCCGTCGCCGTCGCCGTCGTCGCCGCCGCCACAGCCCGCTTGTTCGCCCCGTACCAGGCCGCCAAAGATCCGGCCAGGAGCAACCCGCTCAAAGCGGTGATCCGCCATTTATAAGCCCAGATCCATCCCCACAGTCCCGCCGAATCCGCCGGCCTGCCCCAGTTGGCAAAAACCAGGATCGCCGTCATCGAACCGAAACAAACGGCCGTCTGCCAAAGAGGGCGCGGCGGCGGCCCTTCCGTCTGGGGCGTTTCCAGGGCTTCCTGCCGCGCAGCTTCCTCGCGCCGGAAGATCAGGCGCATAAGCAACCCCGCCAGCACGCTGAAGAGAATCGCCCCCGCCGCCCGCGCCGCTCCGATCTCCAACCCCAGCACGCGAGCCGTGAGCACAATGGCCAACACATTGATCGCCGGACCGGAGTAAAGAAACGCCACCGCAGGCCCGAGCCCCGCGCCCATCCGCCAAATGCCCGCGAACAACGGCAACACGGTGCAGGAACACACCGCCAAGATGGTTCCGGAAACCGAGGCCACGCCGTAAGCGAGAGGCTTGGGAGCTTTGGGTCCCAGAAACTTGAGCACCGCCTCCTTG
>JAGHDA010000256.1 GCA_021160185.1 Verrucomicrobiota bacterium | reverse complement strand
GGGCTTGTCTTTGTTGACGGGATCGTCAGGGCGTTCTCGAAGGGCTTCGAGTTCGTGCCGCCAAGCGCATCAGGGTTTTCGCAGCAAGCAGATGCTGGATCGCAGGGCATCTCGCGCGACAAGGTTGTCTCCACCGACCCGCCGTATTACGACAATATAGGCTACGCCGATCTGTCGGACTTCTTCTACGTCTGGCTGCGTCGGTCGCTGCGGCCTGTCTTTCCTGACCTCTTCGCGACGCTCGCCGTGCCCAAGGCCGAAGAACTGGTCGCCACGCCCTACCGCCACGGTAGCAAGGAGAAGGCCGAGACTTTCTTCTTGGATGGCATGACGAAAGCGATGCGCCGCATTGCCGAGCAGGCCCACCCGGCCTTCCCGGTCACCATTTACTACGCGTTCAAACAACAGGAAACAAAACCGGCGAAAGGACACGAGGGCGACGAAACCCGGCCTTCTCACTCCTCACTCCTCTCCCCTCACTCCTCGACCGGCTGGGAGACCTTCCTCGACGCGTTGATCCGCGCGGGCTTCGCCGTCAGCGGCACCTGGCCAATGCGGACCGAGAACAGCAGCCGGATGATCGGACAGGGCACCAACGCCCTCGCCTCCAGCATCGTCCTCGTCTGCCGCCCGCGCCCCGCCGACGCCCCCACCGCCACACGTCGCGAGTTCGTCGCCGCGCTCAAGGCCGAGCTGCCGCAGGCGCTCGCCCATCTCCAGCGCGGCAACATCGCGCCGGTGGACCTCGCCCAGGCGGCCATCGGCCCGGGCATGGCGGTTTATACCCGCTACGCCAGGGTCCTCGACGCCGAAGGCAAGCCGGTCTCCGTGCGCGAGGCGCTGGCGCTCATCAACCAGGTGCTGGACGAGGCGCTGGCCGAGCAGGAGGGCGATTTCGACGCCGACACGCGCTGGGCGCTCACCTGGTTCGAGCAGCACGGCTTCGACGAGGGCCCGTTCGGCACGGCTGAGCAGCTCTCGAAGTCGAAGAACACCAGCGTCGCCGGCATGGTCGTGGCCGGCATCCTCGAGTCGAAGCGCGGCAAGGTGCGGCTGCTCCGGCCCGGAGAGTTGCCCGCGGATTGGGACCCGACCAAAGACGGGCGCCTCACGGAGTGGGAGATCGTCCATCACTTGATCCGGGCGCTCGAAACCGGCGGTGAAGGCGCGGCGGCCGAACTCGTTTCCCGGCTCGGCAGCCAGGCGGAAACCGCCCGCGAGCTGGCCTACCGCTTGTACACGAGCTGCGAGCGAAAAAAGCGCGCCGCCGAGGCGCGGAGCTACAACGCGCTGGTGCAAGCCTGGCCGGAATTGGTCCGCCTGGCCCAGGAACAACGAACCGCCGGGCCGCAACAAACCGAGTTGTTTTGACCGCGAATGTATAAGCAAGAGATTGTTAACCGCGAATGGGCGAATCTTTTATTTGGATTTGGAGTGGAACAGAGGGTGATTGGACGGACTCGGTGGAGGAGTTGCCGCTACCGCCACCGGCAAAGCGCAAGGAGCTCCGTCCGCTCAGCCCAGGGAATGAACTGGGCACAACAAGTCTCACCTTCTGGTCTTTTCTAAGAATCCATTCGCGTCTCTTCGCGTCTATTCGCGGTTAGAACCACCTGAGTCCTATGGCGATGACAAACCAACAACGGGTCGGCAAGGGATTGGACCTGCTCCGGGACGGGTTGGCGGATTACGTCCAACGCGAGTTCCAGAACAAGTACGGCCGGCGGGCGCAGGTTGAAGCCCAACGACTGCTGGGCGCCGACCGTTTGCGCGGGGATAAGCCGCCGGCCGAGTGGGACACCGCGGCGTTGCTGCGGTTGATGTGGGAGGCCTGGCACGACGTGTTCCGGCAGACCCTGGGCCATGCGGAGCGATCGCTGGTGTCGGAGCTGCGCACGGTGCGCGACCGCTGGGCGCATCAGGAGGCGTTTTCGAGCGACGATGCCGATCGGGCGCTGGATTCGATCGAGCGGTTGCTGGCCGCGGTGTCCGCTCCGCAAGCCGAGGAGGCGCGCCAGTTGAAGCTGGAGCTGCGCCGGCTGGTCTTCGACGAACAAGTGCGCGGCGAGAAACGCAAAGCCGGCGGCTCGCTGATCGAGGCTGCCGTCAGCGGAGCGCTCAAGCCCTGGCGAGAGGTCGTCACGCCCCACCCGGATGTCACCTCCGGCCGGTATCAACACGCCGAGTTTGCGGCCGACCTCTGGCAAGTCCATCTGGGCCAGGGGAGCGACGAATACCGCGATCCCACGCAGTTTTTCCGGCGGACCTACTTGACCGAAAGCCTCAAGCGGCTGTTGGTGGGCGCGGTGCGTCGGCTGGCCGGCGAGGGGGGTGATCCGGTCGTACAGTTGCAGACCAACTTCGGCGGCGGCAAGACCCACTCGATGCTGGCCTTGTACCACCTGTTCTCGGGCGTGGCGCCCGCGGAGCTCGTCGGCGTCGAGGCCGTGCTGGCCGAGGCCGGCGTGCAGAGATTGCCCCAGGCCAAACGCGTGGTGCTGGTGGGGAACAAGATCTCGCCCGGCAACCCGGTCGAGAAGCCTGACGGCGCCGAGGTGCGGACGCTCTGGGGCGAACTGGCCTGGCAGTTGGGAGGCCGGGAAGCCTACGACTTCATCCGGGCCGACGACGAACGAGCCACCAACCCGGGGGACCGGTTGCGCCAGTTGTTCGAGCGTTACGGGCCGTGCTTGGTGTTGATCGACGAGTGGGTGGCCTACGCCCGGCAGCTCCATGACGAGGGTAACCTGCCCGGGGGCAGTTTCGAAACCCAGTTCACCTTCGCTCAAGCCTTGACCGAATCGGCCAAGGTGGTCGGCAACTGTCTGGTGGTGATTTCCCTGCCGGCCTCAGAGACCCCAGGTTCATCCCACACCCAGGCCGAGGACGTGGAGGTGGGCGGGATTCGCGGACGCGAGGCGCTGGACCGCTTGCGCAACGTCATCGGCCGGATCGAGTCATCCTGGCGGCCGGCGACGGCCGAGGAGAGTTTCGAGATCGTGCGGCGCCGGTTGTTCGAGCCGCTGGCCGGGCCGGAAGCGTTCAAGCAACGCGACGTCACGGCTCGGGCGTTTGCGGATTTCTACCGGCGGCATAAAGGGGAATTCCCACCGGAATGCGCCACCGCCGATTATGAGCGGCGGTTGAAGGCGGCCTACCCGATTCATCCGGAAGTCTTCGACCAGCTCTACGGCGCCTGGAGCACGCTGGTGAAATTCCAACGGACGCGTGGCGTATTGCGCCTGATGGCGGCGGTGATCCACAGCCTCTGGGAAAAAGGGGACCGCAACCCGCTGATCCTGCCCGCGAGTTTGCCGCTGGACGATTCGCAGGTGCAGCACGAGCTCACGCGGTATCTCTCGGACAACTGGACGCCGATCATCGAAAAGGATGTGGATGGGCCGGACTCGCTGCCCCGGAAGATCGATGGGGAGCAACCTAACCTGGGTCGACTCTCGGCGACACGCCGGGTGGCGCGGACTATTTTCCTGGGCTCGGCGCCGAGCGTGGGGGTAGCGCATCGGGGGCTGGAAGATCGACGGGTGAAACTAGGCAGCGTGCTGCCCGGCGAATCGCCGGCGGTCTTCGGCGATGCTCTGCGCCGGTTGGCCACCAGCGCAACCTACCTTTACCAGGACGGCAACCGGTTCTGGTACGACACCCAGCCCACGGTAACCAAGCTGGCCGAAGACCGCGCCGAACAGCTCAAGCGTGAGCCGGACAAGGTCACCCAGGAACTGGAACGACGGCTGCGCCAGAACTTGAAACAGCAGGGTGATTTTGCCGGGGTGCATCCAGTGCCGCGCAGCAGCGCCGATGTAGCCGATCAACTCGAGACTCGCCTAGTGGTGCTGCCGGCCGAGCACCCCCACGTCAAAGAGGGCGAAAGCCCGGCCCTCACCGCCGCGCAAAGCATCCTCGAGTCCCGCGGCAACAGCCCGCGGCTCTACCGCAACACGCTGGTCTTTCTGGCCGCCGACAAAGTCCGCTTGCAGGATCTGGACGAAGCCCTCCGCATTTTCCTGGCCTGGGACTCGATCCTGGCCGAACGCGAGGCCCTCAACCTCTCGCCCTTCCAGGTCAAGCAAGCCGAAGCCCAGCGCTGGACTGCCGACCAGACCGTCAACGCCCGCATTCCGGAAACCTACGCCTGGCTGTTGGTTCCGGAACAATCCCAACCGCAATCCCCCATCACGTGGCAAAAGCTGCGCCTGAGTGGAGCCGATCCGCTGGCCGTCCGCGCGGCGAAAAAGCTCCGACGCGATGAACTGCTCTTGACCAGGCTGGGCGCCACGATCTTGCGCCGGAACCTGGACACCGTCCCGCTGTGGCGAGGGAACCATGTGGCCGTGCAGCAACTCGTGGAGGATTTCGCTCGTTATCTCTACCTGCCCCGGCTGGCCGGTCCGGAGGTGTTGGTGAACGCCATCCGGGACGGCGTCGCCTCACTTACCTGGCTCAAGGATGGTTTCGCCTACGCCGAGAGTTTCGACGAAGACGCCGGACGGTACCGCGGTTTGCAGGCCGGGAGAGAAGTCGCCTTGAAGGCGGATAGTCCGGGTCTGGTGGTCAAACCCGAGGTCGCCAAACAACAACTCGAGAGCGAAACCGCCGGAGGCGCCGGTGATGGCGGCGGTGGCCGACAGCCATCCGGTGATAAAGAAGGCGGCAAGGTCGATCCTGGAACCGGTGTGCAGCCGGTTCATGGGACTGTGTCTGCGAAACCGCGCCCGCGACGCTTCTACGGCACGGTGTCGTTGGATCCGGCACGGGCCGGCCGTGACGCCGGCCGCATTGCCGATGAGGTCATCGCCCATCTGGCGGGGCTCGAGGGAGCCCAAGTTCAGGTCACGCTCGAGATCCAAGCCACGATCGCCGACGGCATACCCGAAAACGTGAAGCGCATCGTCTCCGAAAACAGCCAAACACTGCACTTCACCCAATCCAGCTTTGAAGAAGAATAGCCCAACCGGGAATAAACGCGGGAAGAGTAACGCTGCCGCGTGGATCGAAGTTCCGAACCTGATCTTGTACCAAGCGGTTGGCCAAGGGCTCGTACCACTGGCCCCGGCCAGCAACTCCGTCCGCATCGCCCTCACCACCGGGATCAACAGGCTCCCCGCCGCCAGGATCGCGTCGGTCAGGGTCTTGCGGCTCAGCTCGATTCGGTGATCCTGGGCCAGAGTCGCGCATTGCCGATACACCGGTAGGCGCTCCCGGTACTTCCGCACCAGCGCCTCGAGGATGAACTCATTGGAAAGCTTGCCTTTGGGCACGATCTGAGCCGGGATCGGAGCCCTTACCACCCCTTGCTCCTCCTCACAGTGGGAACCGCGCTTCTCGCGCTTGAGCACCCGCACCCAAAACTCCGCCGCCCTGAAGACCAGCTCCTCGCGGGTCTCGTAGCCAATCACCGGCAGCTCTATGCCACGCTTGGGACAATGACAGTCTTCGGGACAACAGGGAACGATCTCCTCCCGTCGCTCCAGACTCGCGGGCAAGGGGGCCCGCCCGGGATGGGATGGGCGCGGCCGGTTCGTTCGCTGATCTACGGACAGGCAGAAACTTCGGGCCTCTGGCAATGCTTTGGAAGGCGGCCGAGCAACCTCACGGCGAATCTCTGAAGGCGTTAGTGAAGGCTGTCGCCGTCTCCTCGCCAACAACACGGCAACCGCCGCAACCCTGCTTCTTCCGGCACACTTCTACACACCTTTATATGGCTTGACTTAGATATCGGGTTGGAGCAAACGGCCGCTCCGCCTCCCGCGCCGCTCACACATCAATCCATTCGCCCTGGAGCATCATCCTCAGGACCGGGCCCCGATGGGCGACGATCGCCTCGAACGCCTCGGCCGGGGCGCCGCGGAACGGGATCGCCGCCAGATCCGCAACCGCTCCCGGGCGCAGTTCGCCGGCTTGCCCCGCCCATCCGCCGGCGCGGGCGGGCTCCACCGTCGCCATTCGAACGATCTCCTCCTTGCCGAGCCCGGGAAACTCGCGGGCGCAGGCCGCCAGCTCGGCGAACAGATCCAGCTTCGGAAACGCCTCTTCAGCGGCTGTTCCGGCGAGGCTGTCGGTCCCCAGACACACGGGCACGCCCCCGCAGCGAAGCTTTTCCAGAGGGAAAGGCGGATGGCCGAAGTAGGCGTGGCTGCGCGGGCAATGAACCACGGTCGCGCCGGAGCGCGCCAGCAACCCGACGTCGCCCTCGTCGAGGCAGTTCGCGTGGGCAATCCACGTCCGCGGCCCCAAAGCGCCCAGTTCCGCCAAGCGTCGGATGGGGGTCGCGCCGCCGCAGTCGTCCATCGGCCGCCCGCGAGCTTGAAGCCATTGGTAAAGAGGTCCTTCGGCGCGGGCAAACATTTCCCATTCCTCGCGGGATTCGGCCGCGTGGATCGAAAGAGGCAGGCCGAGCGCGGCGGCAAGCTGCGCGCAGCGGCGGATGAGGCCGGGCGCGGCCGAGTACGGCGCATGCGGGGAAAGACCTGCGATCCTGCCCGTTTGAAGGAGCGGCGCCGCTTTGTCGATCCGGGCCAGCTCGGCCTTCTCCCGCTCGCCGGGCGAGGGAGCCAGACATTCCAAAAATGAAGCGACGCGCAGCGGGCTTGTATCCGAGTCAGTCTCGGCTAAAGCGGCGTCGGTCACGATGTCCAGCGCTCGGGCAACCCCGCTTTGGAGCAGCATGCGCGCGCCGCGGCGACGGGCTCGGCGGGCGTCTTCAAGGGACCGGGCCCGTTTGGCGGCGATCATCCGCTCGATCCAGTCCACAAACCCGCGCGGCCTTTCACGGAACCGATCGGCGAAGTCGGTGTATTCGAGGTGGCAGTGGGCGTTGAGAAACGCCGGCAGCAGCAACGCTTCGCCCAAATCCTCCGGCTTGCCCGGAACCGCGTCTTTCAGTTCCGGCCACGGGCCGACGGCGCGAATGCGGCCCTCGGCAATCCACACCGCCGCGTTTTCGATGGGCGGCGCGGCCAGAGGCGCCGCGCAGCGAACCCGCACAAGACGCGCCCGCGCCCCCTGGAAGCTGGAAACGGTTTCTGGCACGCCTTTGCGGACGCGCCCGCGCGCGCGGCGGAGCGCGTCTCCGCTTGCTTGGCCGGCTTAAGAAATCTCCCGATCCTGCTCTTCCCGCTTACGGCGAGCCGCTTCGTTCTGGCGCTCGCGGGTCAACTTCTCGTGGCGCCGGCGGATCTGTTCCTGGAGCTTCTTGCACACCAGATCGACCGTGCTCCGAAGCTCCGGACCCCATTCCTCGGCGAAGAGGTCCGGCCCGGGAACGGCGAGGCGGATGCCGCATTTGAAGCGTTTGTCAGCCACTTTGGCGTTGTCATGCTCGAGATAGACGCGCGCCTCGACGGCCCGGGAAGCCATATGGTCGAGTTTTTCGAGGCGGCTGCGAATGTGATTTTCAATGGCCTCGGCGGCCGTGACGTTGTGGGTTGAGAGGATCAGTTTCATGACGTTAGGAACATGGCTTACAAATTGGATTTTCGCAACCGATCGGGATGTCCGGCTCTTGACGCCTCACAAATGTCAAGACACCGCGTCCGCTTCACTTGTTCAATGCCAAGGCCAGCTTGCGATGTTGAGGGAACACCTTCCGCAAGGCCTTCGAGAGGGCGTCCTGGAGGTCTTGCAGCTCCCGGTAGACCGCCGCGGCTTCGGGGACGGGCCGGGCTGTCTCCCGCGGGTTGAGCTTCACATAGGCGTCGGTGATCTCCTGGATCGAGACGTCCTCCCCTTGGCTGCGCCGCCAGCACCAAAGGGCCTGAAGGGCGGCCCCATAAGCGGCGCCTTCGGCCACTTTGAGAGTAACCACCTCGGCGTCGAAGATATCGGCCATGATCTGCCGCCACGCCTTCGAGTTGGAGCCGCCGCCGGTGGCGCGAATCTGGGTGGGCCGCACGCCCAATTGCTTGAGGCGGCGCAGGCCGTAATTCATCCCCAATGTCACTCCCTCCATCGCCGCTCGGGCAAGCCGCTCCGGGGCGAACGTGCGGACGTTGACGCCGAAAAAGACGCCTGTGCCGTCGGGCACGTTGGGCGTGCGCTCCCCTTCCAAATAGGGCAGGAGGAGCAGCGCGCCGGCGCCGGGCGGCGTTTTGGCGACGGCCCGCTCCAGCTCCCGATGGGTCCAGCCGTAATGGCGGCGAATCATTTCGGTGGCCACCGTGACGTTCATGGTGCAGAGCAACGGGAGCCAGCGGTTGGTCGAGTCACAAAAGGCGGCGATTTCTCCCTTCGGATCGACGACCGGCTTTTCCGAGCAAGCGTAGATCGTGCCGCTGGTGCCGAAGCTGGCGGTGATGACGCCAGGCCGAGTGTTCCCTGTTCCGATGGCGGCCATCATGTTGTCGCCCCCGCCGGCGCTGACCAGCGTCTCTTCCCGCAACCCCAGCTCGGCGGCGGTCTCAGGCCGAAGCGAGCCCACAGGTTGATCGCTGGGGATCAACGGCGGCATCTTCTCCGGCAAGTCCGGATCAATCGCCTCCAGAGCGGGCTGATGCCATTGCCGGCGGCGCACGTTCATCAGAGCAGTGCCGCTGGCGTCGCCGTACTCCATCACCGCGCGGCCGGTCAGCCAGAAGTTGAGGTAGTCATGGGGCAAAAGGACCCGCGCGAGGCGCTTGAAATGATTCGGTTCGTGCTTCTTGAGCCAGAGGATCTTCGAGGCGGTGAATCCGGGGAGCACGGCGTTGCCCAGGGCGCGGATTGTGGCTCTGAGGCCGCCCAAGGCCTCCATGATTTCTTCGCATTCCTCGGCGGTGGACGTGTCGCACCACAGCTTGGCCGGGCGAATCACTTCCCCCTTTCGGTCCAAGGGGACGAAACCGTGCTGCTGGCCGCTGACGCCGATCGCCTTGACCTCGTCCGGCCGGGCTCCGACCGCTTTCAGCGCCCGCCGGATGGCATCCGCGGCAGCTTCCCGCCAAGTGTGCGGATGCTGCTCCTTGTGCCCCGGCGGCAAGTCTGGGATCAGGTCGTAAGCCTTCGACGCCGAAGCCGCGACAGCGCGCCGTCCCGCGTCTAACACCACAGCTTTGGTGGACTGGGTCCCGCTGTCCACACCGATGATCAGGATCCTTTTTCGCGCCATTTGTCTCTCTCCTCCGGAATGCTTCAGGCGGCCTTAGCGCCTACTCCTCCCCCCTCAACGAGGGGCCTTTCTCCAACTGAAGCTGGTTTTTGATGAAATCGACCGCGTCGACCGGCTTGATCTCCTCCTCCGTTCGCTGGGCAGGCTTCTTGACCTTGAGGCGGACCCGTCCGTCGGGCGCGCTGACCAGACGAAGGGTGAAGCGCGCGCCTCGGCTCAAAGCCAGCTTGTACTGGCGATCGCTCTTGG
The DNA here is from genome assembly GCA_021160185.1 of Verrucomicrobiota bacterium. Taxonomy (GTDB): domain Bacteria; phylum Verrucomicrobiota; class Verrucomicrobiia; order Limisphaerales; family CAZBKV01; genus JAGHDA01. The sequence goes on along the minus strand of JAGHDA010000256.1, from coordinate 5,408 downwards.
CCGGGGCCAGACCGTAGTCGGTCGCCACGCCGGCTTCTCGAAGGCCTTGGACCAGCCGAAGGCTCTCGGCGCGGAAGGCCTCATCCTCCACCAACACAAAAACGTCCAGAACAGGCTGGAGGTTGGGCAGAAGCCCTCGCTCCTTGAGCAGCTCGGTCAGGACCACGTCGCCCATCCCGAACCCCAGGGCCGGCAAGCGGACTTTGCCGCGGGAAATGAGGGCGATCAGGTTGTCGTATCGCCCGCCCCCGGCGATCGCGCGGAACTTGCCCTGGCGGTCGAAGGCCTCGTACACCGGCCCGGTGTAGTAGGCCAGCCCGCGAATGACCCCGTAATCCACGCGGACAAAATCCTGGAGCCCTCGCGCCGCCAATTGTTCCATGATCGGGGCAAGGTCTTCGGAAACCTCGGAGGATTCGATAAAGTCGCGTACTTGATCCAATTTGAACCCAAGCTCTTCAAACCGTTTGGCGCTGGCTTCCTCGCTCTCCCGCTCCAACTTGTCCACCGCCTGGAAAAACTCATAGGCCCGCGCCTCGTCGCCCCCGCGACGGCGGTAGAACGCCTCCCACACTTGGCGGCTGCTGAGGCGGATAACAAAGTCGGCCGCCTCGAGCCCAAAAGCGCGAAGGGTGTCGATTAGCAAAGCAATCATCTCCGCGTCCGCGCCCGGGTCGCGCTCGCCCAAAATGTCGGCGTTGAATTGGAAATGTTCGCGCAAACGGCCTTTCTGCTGGCGTTCGTACCGGAAGAGCTGGGGAATAGAAAACCACTTGAGGGGCTTCTTGTAACCGCGCTCGGCGGCCGCGACCATCCGGGCGAGGGTAGGCGTCATCTCGGGACGAAGCGCCACCTCGCGCCCGCCTTTGTCCGTGAAATTGTACAGCTGCCGAACAATCTCCCCGCCACTCTTGAGCTTATAGAGATCCAAACTCTCCAAGGGCGGCCCGTCGTACTCCTGAAAACCGTACAGGCGGGCCGTCTCGCGCCATTTGGCGAAGAGGAAAGCGCGCGCGGCCGCGCTCCACACGCTCGGCGCGGGCGGCGGCTCCGGGTAAAAATCACGAAATCCGGGGAGTCTCTCCATGATCAATTTGGAACGCGCGGGAAACGCCGGAGACAGGGCAAATTCATTCGCTCTGGACGGGCTGGCTCCGGGCCGTCTCAGTCGCCCCGCCGTTTCCTTGAGCGCTGTCCGCGCCGCCTGTCTTGCGCTCTGTCAACCGCGCCACTCTCTCGGCCAACCGTTTGCCCGCCTTGAACTTCACCACCGCGCGGGGCGGAATCTGGACCTCGCTCCGAGGCACATTGGGGTTGCGCCCCACCCGAGGACGCCGCACCACCACTTCGAACACGCCAAAATTGCGGAACTCCACCGTCTCATCCCTAGCCAACGCCTCCGCGATGGAGTCCAAAATTTTTTGGGCGATATGGTAAACCTGACGCTGCGGAAAGCCGGTCTCCTCGCTGATTCGCACCACCAAATCGCGTTTTGTCATAAGCGTCTGGATCCTCAGTTGTTCGTTCCGGGCGCGTGAGTCGATCGCCTCCTAATTACCACGCTCGCCTGGAGGGTCAAGTTCCGATCTCCGAAGGGGTTGCGGAGCGGCGGGCGCGACCCCTCAAGCAAGGAAAACGACTGGGGTTAACGATCATTGTGCCAGTTGCCCCACCAATTCTTCCAACTGCGCCTCCCGCGTTTCGAACTGACGCAGCCGGTCTCGATGCGCCGCCACCACGGAAGCGGGAGCGCGCTCCACGAAATTAGGGTTCTGGAGCTTGCGGCGGGCCTTCTCGATCTCGCCCCGGACTTTCTCCAGCTCTTTTTCCAGCCGCCGCCGCTCCGCCGCCGGATCGATCACTCCGGCCAACGGCAGATACAACCGACCCAGAGCGGATATCGCCGTAGGCGTCCCCCGAGGCGGCTCATAGTCCGGAAGGGCCTCCAGGCTCTCGGCGTTGAGAAGCAGCCCCATCACCGCAAGCTCCTCTTCGGGAATCGGCCGCTCGGGCTTGAGGACGAACCGCAGTTTCTTGCTGACAGGGATCCGGAACTCGCGCCGGAAATCGCGTCCGCGCCGGACCAGCTCGTGTTTCGCTTCGGCCAACGCCGCCGCCTCCTCGCTCACGCCCCAAGCGCCTTTCTCCTCTTCAGCAAGCGGCTCCGGCCAGGGAGCGTACATAATGGTCTCGCCCCCGCGGTCGGGGGGAAGCGACCGGCCGTAGCCGAGCCCGTGCCACAACTCCTCCGTGATGAAGGGCAGGAAGGGATGGAAAAGCCGAAGGGCGCGGTGGAGCACAAAGTCCAGAACCGCCAAGGCGTTGGCGCGCCGCTCCGGGTCGCCGCTCTGGATCGGAGCCTTGGCCGCCTCCAGATGCCAATCGCAAAATTCGCTCCAGAAAAAACGGTGGAGCGTCTGGGTCGCCTCATTGAACCGGTACTCGGCATAAGCCCGGTCGATTTCCCGAATCGCCCGGTCCAGCCGCAGAAGGATCCACCGATCGTCGCTGAGGAGCAGCTCGGGGCGGATGGGCCGCAATGTCTCCCCGCCCTGGAGCTGGCGGAACCGACAGGCGTTCCACAATTTGTTGCAGAAGTTTCGGCCCAACTCCACGTCCCGCTCGTCGAAAAGCACGTCCTGACCAAGCGGAGCCGAGCGCATCACGCCAAACCGGAGGGCGTCCGCGCCGTATTTGTCGATCAGCTCCAACGGGTCGGGCGAGTTGCCCAGGCTCTTGGACATCTTGCGGCCGAGCTTGTCGCGAATGATGCCGGTGAAATAGACGTTCCGGAACGGCATTTCCCCCATGTACTCGTAGCCGGCCATGATCATCCGGGCCACCCAGAAAAAGAGGATGTCCGGCCCGGTCACGAGGTCGTCGGTGGGATAAAACGTCTTGAGCGTCTCGGTTCGCTCCGGCCAGCCCATCGTGGCGAAGGGCCAAAGCCAAGAGCTGAACCAAGTGTCCAACACGTCCGGATCCTGATCGAAACCGGCGGCCTCCAACGCTTCGGCCTCCGCCTCGTGCGCCGTTGCCGCGAGGATCAACGTCCCTTCCTGATCCTCGGCGCGGCTCGCGCGCACCGTCGTCTCCGCGCCGGGGCGGCCGGTCAGGGAAAGCGTTTTCGACGAACCTTCCCCGCCGGCCCCCCGAGCCAGCTCCGCCACTTCAGGCCACGGCAGGGTCTCCTCCTCGCCCGACGCAAGCCGCCGGGTCCAGACCGGGATCCGGTGGCCCCACCAAAGCTGCCGGCTGATGCACCAGTCTTTGAGGTTCCGCATCCAGTGCTCGTACACCTTCACCCAACGGTCGGGATGGAACTTGAGCCTCCCCTCCAGGACGCAGGCCAGAGCAGGCTTCACGGAGGGATACTTGAGGAACCACTGCTCGCTCAAGTAGGGCTCGATGGGAACATGGGTCCGCTGGCTGAAACCCACATTGTGCGTGTAATCCTCGATCCGCTCCAGCAGCCCGGCCGCCTTCATAGCCTCCACCACGGCTTCGCGCGCTTCCATCCGATCCATTCCGGCGAAGCGCTCGCCCGCGGCCTCGGTCATGCGGCCGTCCGGAGCGATGACCACGGTAAAGGGCAGGTTGTGGCGCACAGCCATCTCATAGTCGGCCGGATCGTGCGCCGGGGTCACTTTGACGCATCCGGTGCCGAACTCCGGATCCACCAGCTCATCTGCGATGACGGGAATCGGTTTTTCCTGCAAAGGGAGCAGGCATTGCCGCCCCACAAACCGGCTGTAGCGCGGGTCCTTCGGGTTCACCGCCACCGCTTCGTCGCCGAGCATCGTTTCCGGGCGCGTGGTGGCCACCGTCAGCCATTGTCCCTGCTCGGGCCGCCCGTCCGGCCTGAGCAGAGGATAACGGAAATGCCAGAGATGCGAGCGGACTTCGCGCATCTCGACCTCCTCGTCCGAAAGCGCCGTCCGCGCCGCGGGGTCCCAATTGACCATCCGCTTGCCTCGATAGATGCGGCCTTTCCGGAAAAGATCGACGAACACCAATTGGACGCAGCGGGAGTATTCGGGATCCATGGTGAACCGCTCCCGCGTCCAGTCGCAGGAACAGCCCAGCTTGCGGAGCTGGCGGATGATGATGCCTCCGTGGCGCTCCTTCCATTCCCAGACCTTCTCGAGGAACTTCTCCCGACCCAGCTCCTCGCGGTGTTTCATCACGCCCTGCTTGATGAGCGTTTTTTCCACCACCGCCTGGGTGGCGATTCCCGCGTGGTCGGTGCCCGGCAGCCAGAGCGTCTCCTTGCCGTCCATCCGGGCCTTGCGCGCCAGGATGTCCTGAATGGTGTTGTTCAGCACATGCCCCATGTGGAGCATGCCGGTCACGTTCGGAGGGGGAATAACGATCGCGTAGGGCGGGCGGCGCTCGTCCGCCCGCGCGGGGTCGGCTGTGAAGCAACGCCGGTCCAGCCAGAATTGGTGCCACTTGTCTTCAACCTGACCCGGATCGTAGGCTTTGGGTATCTCGCTCATAGGCCGCGGAAAAACCTTGCTCCCGACGGGCTTGCAAACCCTCACTTCAGGAATACCAACGCGTATTCCATGCTGTCCACCAAGGCCTTGAGGCTGGCCTCGATAATGTTTTCGCTGACCCCGACAGTGCCCCAATGGCGGCGGCCGTCGCTGGATTCGATCAGCACGCGCGTCTTGGCGGCGGTGCCGTCCCGGCTGTCCAGGATCCGCACCCTGTAATCGACCAGGCGCACCTTCCGAAGCCGAGGGAAGATCTTGCTCAAAGCCAGGCGCATTGCGCCGTCCAAGGCGTTCACCGGCCCGTCGCCCTCCGCCACCGTATGCGCCGCGCGATCCTGAACGCGAACTTTCACCGTGGCCTCGCAGATCGAGTTAGGGCCGTTGCCGCGCATCGAGACGTGGTAGGCTTCCACCGTGAACAGCAGCTCGGGGTTGTGATCGAGCGTCCCGCGGATCAGCAAAGCCAGCGAGGCCTCGGCCGCCTCGAACTCATAACCATCGTGTTCCAGCTGCTTCACCCGCGTGAGAATCTCCTTCAACTCCGGCGTGTCCGGCGAGAGATTGAACCCCAGCTCCCGCGCCTTCAGGAGGATGTTGCTCCGCCCGGACAAGTCGCTCACCAGCACGCGACGCCGGTTGCCCACCAGTTCGGGGTTGATGTGCTCGAAGCTCTCGGGAATCTTCTGCACCGCGTTGACGTGCGTGCCCCCTTTGTGCGCAAAAGCCGCCGCCCCCACCCACGGATGGCGCGGATCGGTCCGCATGTTGGCGATTTCGTCCACGAAAAGCGACAGGTCCCGAAGCCGGCGAAGCGACCTCCGCGGCACGCACCGAAGCCCCATCTTGAACGCCAGGCAAGGAATCGCCGTGGTCAAATCGCAGTTGCCGGTGCGCTCGCCGTAGCCGTTG
>JAGHDA010000476.1 GCA_021160185.1 Verrucomicrobiota bacterium | reverse complement strand
TCGCCATACAGCAACTCCATGTGCAACGCGCAACGCGCCCGGTTGGCGAAGGCTTGGAAGAACTCCCGCGCCAGGCCGAACCGAAACGCGCAAGCCATGTCCTGCCGTTTCTCTTCTTCCAGGACTTTGTAGGCCAGCCGGTCCATGCCGCGCCACACCAGCAACGGCCGGCCGGAAAAGTCGATCACGCACCGGCTCAGGCATTCGTCCATCGGCACATACGCCTCGCCCGTGAAAGGGTTCCGGGGGTCGAAGCCCGTCCCATACCGCGCGATGCCGCCGCGGGAGCCAAGCGCCTTGTCGAACGCTTCGCCGAGCGCCAGCCCGCAGTCCTCCACCGTGTGGTGCGCGTCCACTTCCAAATCGCCCTTGCAGCGCAGCTCCAAATCCGCCTTCGCATGATGGGCGAACAGGTCGAGCATATGGTCGAAGAAAGCAATCCCCGTGCGCACCGCGGCGCGGCCGACGCCGTCGATCCGAAGCTTCAGATCGATCTCGGTTTCCTTGGTGACGCGCTCCACGCGGGCGGTTCGCTCGTTCATACTCCACTTGACCATAGCCAACTCGGCCGCGGGAGAAAAACCCGAACCGCCCCCGGGCGCGCGGCGGCTCGCTCCCTGCCGGCGGGTCACTCGCGGGTCTGGCTCATGAGCACCTGCGCCCGAAGCAGGTCGTGGAGCGTGACCAGGCCGAGGATCTTGCCCTGCTGGGGGTCGATGAGGAGGACCATGTGGGCGGTGGACTGGATCAGGCGGTGTTGGAGGTCCTGGATGGTTTCATTCGGCGAGCAGGTGATGGCCGGTTCCAGGCGAGGCGGCCTGCCTTCGCGAAGCGACTCTTCCGCTTCGACGCGCGTGAGGATCCCCGCCAATTTGCCGTTGCTGACCACCGGCCACCGCTGGTAGGGGTGCTTTTCGAGCGCCTGTCGCAGCGCCAGGTCGCTCAGCTCTTCAAGAACCACCGGTTGGAAGTTGGCGATGGCTGTGACGGGCAGTTCCTGCCAACTGTGGAGGTCCCGCGGCGGAATGATGCGCTCCAGCTTGTGGCCGTCCTGCTCGAGCAGTTCCTCGTAGAAACTGAGCTTGCTGAAACGCCGCGCCAGCCCGGTGCTTACCAGCGCCCCCATCATCAGGGCGGGCACCAGCGAGAATTCGTGGGTCATTTCAAATACGATCAGGATGCTCGTCATCGGCGCGCGGACCACCGCGTTCAGGCAGGCGCTCATCCCCACCACCGTCAGCGCCAGCTCGTCCGCCGGCGTCAACGGAATCGCCAGGCCGAGAAGCCTGGCGCTCGCCAGCCCTGCCATGCCGCCAAAGAAGAGATTCGGCGCGAAGATGCCTCCGCTGCCGCCGGTTCCGTAGCAGGCGATGGTGGCGAACAGCTTCGCGCCCAGCAGGATGAGCGCCGTCTGCCAGGCCAGGGAAAGATCCAAAGCCGCGCTCAAATCCTCGTAGCCCAGACCGAAGACGCCCACCTTGCCGGTCCGCCAGAAAACCGCCGTTCCCACGGCCCAAGTCGCCAGCCCGCCCAGGGCCGGATGCATCCACCGGGGCAGGAGCCTCAGTTTCCGGGTCAATGCGCGGAGACGGATGGTTTGCCGGTGGAAAATGATCCCGACCAGGGCCGCAGGCGCGGCCACGATCGGGGTGAGCAAATAGGCGAGCATGTGGGGAGCGCGGGGGCCGTGGAGGATGAAAGCCGGTTGCGCTCCCACCAGCCCATGCACCACGAACGCCCCGATCACCGCGGCCAGGATCGTGCTGCCGAGCATCCGGCTGTTCAGGTCCGCGATGATTTCTTCCAAGACGAAGGTTGCGCCTGCCAAGGGGGCGTTGAACGCCGCCGCCAGGCCCGCCGCCGCTCCGGCTGCCGCCGCCGTCCGCCGATTCTGCTTCGGCTCGCCCAGAACCCCGGCCAGATTCGACGCCAGCCCTCCCGCAAGCTGCACCGATGGCCCCTCGCGCCCCAGGCTGCACCCGCCGCCTACGCTCAGCGCCCCGGCGATGAACTTGACGATCGGCACCCGCAGGGGCACGTGGCCGAAATCCTTCCAGAACGCCAGCTTGTGCTGCGGAATCCCGCTTCCCGCCGCCTCGGGGCAATAGCTGCTCAAGAGCCACCCCACGATCAGCGACACCCCCAGAAGCAACGCCAAGCTTCCCAGGGCGAACTCGGTGAACGAACCCTTGGCAAGCCGGAGGATGGTTTTTTCATGGAGGAAGTTGACCGTAAGGAGAAAGAGAGTCGCCCCCAAGCCGGCGAACAGCCCGTAGATGCATGTGGCGATGATGCTCCGGGTCTGGGCGGGCAAGCCGCCCAGGAAAGAAGCCACTCTCGCATGCAGTTTAAGGTTCATGGAGCCGATTGTTCCGCTCCTCCGTTGGATCCAATCCCTCTCCGGCCGAGCGCCGAGGCGGGGCTTGAGCCTTTGTTCAAGAGCGCAAGCGCCCAGGCTACGCGGGATTGAAACGCAGCCGTCCCCAGGTTGGCAAGCGAAGAAAGATCTCAACCCGTTCCGCCGCCCTCCGTCCGGTTTTGCAGAGACCCCACCGGCCCTTCGTTTCTCTGAAGCGCGAGGCCACCGGGCTTGCGCGCGGCCTTCGTTTTCCCTAGGATCGGCGCTGAGCTCGCAGGATGAGGGAAAAGTCGGTCCGCCGGACTTGCGCTCCTGGTCCGGCGGCGGAGGCCGAGCGCCCTGGAAGAAATCGGAAACGACTTCCCCATCCGGCGTGGAAAGGAAAGCGGTTGCTATGAGAAAACGCAGTTGCGTGGCTCCGGACTGGTGGGATTACACCACCATCGACGAGGAGATTATCCGCGACGCGGCGCGCCTCACTCCGGCAGACATGGCGGGCCTGAGCCGTGAAGGATTCAAGGTTGTCATGTACGACACGCTCGAAGAGTTTTATCTGGCGGAAGCCCTCGAGTACATCGAAGCCTGGCAGCAGTCATCCCCGGACAACCCCGCCGGCATCTGCGGCCCCATCGGCCCCACGGAACAACTCCCGCTGGTTGCCCGCATCGTCAACGCCGTCGGTCTCGATCTCAAAAAACACGACGCCCACTTCTGGGGCATGGACGAGTGGGTTCTGGACGGCAAGCCCGTTGGGTTCGATCACCCCTTGTCATTCGCACGGTGCGACTATGAACTCTGCTTCAACCGCATCGACGAAAAACTGCGGATGCCGGACTCGAACATCCACTTTCCCGTCGGCGACCTGGACGCGTACAGCCGCCTGTACGACGAGGTCCGGTGCGTCGTCATGCAGGGCGGCCAAGGCGACGTCAAGCACTGGGCGTTCAATGATCCGGTGAAGCGCGAAGGCAAATGGATAGACGAGCCCCCGACGCCCGAGGAGTATCGGCAGTTCCGCACCCGCATCGTGGACCTCCACCCAATGACGATCATGCAAAACGCCCGGACGTCCGGCGGCGGCAACATCTCCTTGGTTCCGACACAAGCCGCCACTGTCGGCCCTGTGGAAACCTGGAAGGCGGAAAAAGTCTCTATCTGGCAAGCCGGCAACCATGACAATCCGTTCGGCATGCGTTTGACGACTCTCATGATCGCCAAACGCATCCCCGACTCCGCCGTCCCCATGAGTCTCCTGGCCGACCATCCGAACGTGCAGTTCAACTTCTACCGCGGCGGCCTTGGCGCGTGCGAAGTGGAGATGCACTGATGCAGCACGAACAGCGCGTTGTTCTTGCCGTCGCCGCGCATCCGGACGACATCGAGTTCATGATGGCGGGCGCCATGCTGCGCCTGCGCGACGCCGGGTGGCGCCTGCACTACATGAACATCGCCAACGGCTCCTGCGGCACGGCGACCGATCCTCCGGACGTGATCATCCGAAAACGTCGCTCCGAAGCCATGGACGCCTGCCGACTCATCGGCGCGGAGTTCCACGAAAGCGTGTGCAACGACCTCGAGATTTATTACACCCCGGAACTCGTGGCGCGCGTGGCAGCGGTCGTTCGACAGGCGCGCCCCCGCATTTTGCTTGCCCACTCGCCCCAGGACTATATGGAAGACCATGTGAATGCGGGGCGGATTGCCGTGACGGCGGCCTTCGCCCGCGGAATGCGCAACTTCGAAACGATCCCGCCGATCCCTCCTATCATGGATGAAGTGACGGTCTATCACGCTCTTCCCTATGGGCTGCGCGGCCCGCTGCGGGAACGCATCCGGCCCGGCCAGTACGTTGACATCACGCCCGTGCTCGACGAGAAGCGCCGGATGCTGGCCTGTCACCGCTCCCAGAAGGAGTGGCTGGATGAAAGCCAGGGACTCGATGCATACCTGGACGCCATGGTCCGCTTCGCGCGGGAGGTGGGGCGCATGTCCGGTCGGTTCGAGTACGCCGAGGGCTGGCGGCGCCGTTCGCACCTCGGCTTCTGCAGCGAAGACGCCGATCCCTTGGGGGAAGCGCTCGGAGATGCATGCTTCACCGACCCCCAGTGCGAGCGCGATCTCGGGTGAAGAAGCTGCAAACGCCTGCACGTCCGACCGGAGTCCGCAGCAGGAAGAATCAAAACGCCGGGTTGAACACATGCCTCCCCCGCGCGGACGCATGATGCGTTTCGTCGGGACTTGTCGGACCGATCCGCCTGTTCCGACACGACCTGTCTGAAAAAAAACACCCCCGACGCGCGCCCCGCCGGCCGGAAGCCTGGCCCCAATGAACTGCGGGGACGGGCTTAACCGACTGCGGCGGCCCTGGGAGGCTTTCCGCCTCCGGATCGGCCTGGTTTTCGGAAGAAGCGCGGCGTACCTTGGGCTGCGCTTATAGACGGACGCGCCCGTCGCGTCCGCGCGGGGGGAGACGAGGATGCTCAAAATCCTGATCGTAGGGTTGGCGATCTTTGCGCTGGCGGCGGTCATGACGATGACCGGACGCGGCGGCGGCAATTTTTACGTGCTCCTCCTGGTTCTGGCCGGCGTCCCCATGCATGAAGCGGCGACCACCGGACAGTTCATCCTGTTTTCCACCTCGGCCGCGGCGATGCTGGTCTTCCGCAAAGGGAAAACGCTTTGTCTGCCGCTTGCCTTGGCGCTCGGCGGCGCGACTTCCGGAACGGCCTTCTTCGGCGGGTTGGCCGCGGACCTCTTCAGCGGGCGCCAACTCAAGCTTGTGTTCGCCGTCCTTCTCGCCGCGGCGGGGGCGTTGATGCTCCTGCCGTTGGAGGAAAAGCCGCGCGAGCCGAAGAGCGGGCTGGGCTATTGGAATCTGCGGGTCGGGCGGGATCTGTACGTGGTCAACCTTTGGAT
>JAGHDA010000049.1 GCA_021160185.1 Verrucomicrobiota bacterium | reverse complement strand
GGACAGAATTCACGGGGTCCGGAGCGACGGCAGCGCGGAGACCGGTCTGATCGCGGCCAAGGCCAAGGGCGCGGGCGTCGCCGAGGCGGCGGAGGAGGCGGTCGAGGCGGCGGCGGCAGGCGCTGACCGTTGGGTCAGCCTTTCGACCACACATAGAGCTCGCGCGTTCCGGGCCGGGGGGAAGCTCCCCGGCCCGGCGTTTTGGCAGCCCCTTGCGCGCAAACGCCCCCGAACGCTCACTCAGCAAGCCAGCGCAGGATTCGGAAGTGAAGCGAGGCGGCGTTGAGTCCTTCGGCCTCCTGAAGGCAGCGCAAAAACTCCCGCCCTTCCAGCAGGTGACAGCGATCGCCTTCAAACAGCGCCACGATCGACGGCGTCGGATTCTCCGGGTCCACCCCCTGAGCCTTCATCACCTTCACGAAAAGCGGATACACCCGATCCCGAAACGTTTCCCAATCCTCGCCCGGCTTTGCCGCCGTTTCGTAAAACACCGGGGCGATATCGCTCGACTCAATGATTTGCCGGCGCGCGGCGTTCCACGCCGTTCCAGGGAAATGCCGGAACGCCCGCCCGATCAGACAATCCAGATAGCCGCCCATAACGCAAAGCCTGCGACGAGGCTCAAGCCAGAGGCAAGCCGGAGGAAGCGCGCGTCGCGCGGTCGTGCAATTCGACGATGGAAGCGAGCGCCGGAGCAACCTCAGCGGCGCCGATGTCCCGCAGCCATTGACACGCGGCGAACTGGCCGGATTTTTTCAGGTACTCGCTTTCCCAGCTCTTGAAGCGCTTCTCGGCGCGCTCGTCCGCCCACGGCCACCGGACAGGCGGCGCGCCCAGGCCGCAACGCCACGGCTTGGGCGTGAGCCGGGCGCGAAAGCTCCGCTGGTTCTTGCAAAGCCGCTGGTAGAGCGGATCGGCATCCAGTTCGGAAAAGGCCTGTTGGACAAGAGCGTCTGCGGGGTCAAACAAGGCGTGCGTGGCCAGCAACCGCAGCCCCGCCCGCGTCCGGTAGGCGCGCCAGCCCCACCCAGGCCTCGTCCGGGTCCATTCCTCAACCTTCGTCAGAGCGGACTCGACGATCTCCTCCGGACCAGGCTTCGAAGGCTTGCCGAAAAGCCGTTTCAGAAAGCCTCCTATCCCATCGCCCCGCTCAAGCTCAGGCAGGTCGATGTCCACGAACATCGCTTGCGCTGTGTTGAGCACCAGGCATCCGTAAGAGTTGCGCGTGATTGCCGCGGCCATCTGGCCCGATTCGTCTTTGATCTCGCGGAGGATCTCCTCGCGCAGCGGCTGCTCGCCGTAACCGTAGCGGTCCAGCCGCCCCCCGCCCTGCTCCTCCAAATGCGTCGCGGCGCGCCGGGCTCTTTCCTGAGCCTTCAGGCGCGCCTCCTGGATGTCGGCGTCGGACCAGCCCCAACAGACAATCTCAAAGCCTCTGCCCCGCGGGAGTCGGACTGGGTGCGACGCCTTGGTCCAAAACCGGGCTATTTTCATGCCGCCATCGTCTCCTCCCGCCTTGCGCCTGACAAGAGAAGAGGGGGCGCGCCAACCTCTGAGATCAAGCGCCATGGGAAAAGCCATGTCGCCGGGAAAGCTCCCGCAGCCTCAACCCCGCGACGATTCACACCCGAACCGCCGCTGATCCGCCGCTCCCCCGGAGCCCGTCGCAGCGCGCTCCAGGTCGCCCTCCAGGCCCTCTGGGCTTCAAAGCTTTTTATGACAGAACCACCAGTCGTAGCATTCGTACTCCTGGGGACGTTTGGCCGCGGTCTCCACGTCCTGCGCAGGCGGGATGATGACTTTCTCGCCGATAAGGGTGTTTTGGGGCCAGTTGGCCGGGATAGCCACGCCGTTGGCGTCCGAAACCTGCAGCCCCCGCACCATCCGCACGATCTCGTCCATGTTCCGGCCCAACTCCTGGGGGTAATAGAGAATGGCGCGAATGACGCCCTGCGGATCGACAATGAACACGGCCCGCACGGTGTTGGTCCCTTTGCCAGGGTGGATCAAGCCCAGCCGCGAGGCCACTTTCCCGGTGTCATCGGCGATCACCGGAAAGGTAATCTCTACACCTAGTTTCTCCTTGATCCACTCCAGCCACTTGATGTGCGAGAAGACCTGGTCGATGCTCATCCCGATCAACTCGCAATTCAGCTCGGCGAAGTCCTTGGCTTTTTCCTGGAACCCGTGAAACTCGGTGGTGCAGACCGGCGTGAAGTCTGCCGGATGGCTGAACAGCACAAACCACTTCCCGCGGTAAACGTCCGGAAGGGCAAGTTTGCCCCGGGTCGTGACGACTTCCATTGCGGGAAACGACTCTCCAATAAGTGGGATTCTTTCTTCCATAACGAACTTGAGGATGCCTTTTTCTCCTCGCATGTCAAACGCGCGGCTCCTTCGCGCATCCCGCCGTCTCCCGGCTTCCCGTCGTGGACGGACGGGAGAAGCGGAAACGTCGAGGGAAGGAACTGGAATTGCCTCAGGGCAAATTTTTCCCTTGCGCCGCCGCGCCGGTTCGGCTATGAATGAAGCTCGGTTGGAGCGAGCGTAGCTCAGCCTGGTAGAGCGTCACCTTGCCAAGGTGAATGTCGAGGGTTCGAATCCCTTCGCTCGCTCCATTTTTTGCGCCCTTCTCTCGCGTGATCCGAAACCCCACGATCGAGCCGCCCTACGGGTAAACCTTGCGGAGCTTCTGATAGCGCTCGTAGACGGGCGAGTCGGGGGTAATGCGGCGCCCGACAGCGTCGAGAACCCGCTTGGCTTCCTGGGGATCGGAGGATCCCATAAGAACCGCGTAATCCATCTCGATCTCGGCCAGGCGAGGGTCCTGCACCTCGCCCCGATGCTGAATCAGCCAACGGCGCAGGCCGTCGGCTCCCTCTTTGCGGGCTTGCTCGAGGGAAGGCTCCAGAGCGGCGGCCATGCCGGGCAACTTTCCCGGGGCCGGCTGCATGGACACGTCCGCCTGGGTCTCCGGGGCTTTGGCCATTGATTCCTTGGCGAAACGGTAGAAAGCCCATATGCCCCATGCCAGCAGAGCAACGAACAGCACTGAAAGAAACTGTCTCATGGTCCTTGATCCTCAGCGCGCTTCACGCGGGCCCCCAAGGCGGTCAGCTTCTCGTCGATCCTCTCATATCCCCGGTCCAGGTGGTAAATCCGACGCACCTCCGTGCGCCCTTCGGCCATAAGACCGGCAATGACCAAGGCCGCTGAGGCCCGCAGGTCGCTCGCCATCACCTCGGCACCGGAAAGCTTATTGGGGCCGTGAATAATGGCGTGCGGCCCTTCAACATACACCTTGGCGCCCATGCGCGCCAACTCGCTGATGTGCATGAAACGGGATTCGAAGATCCGCTCAGTGACGATGCTGATGCCGTCGGCCTGGGTGAGGAGGGCGGTCATCTGGGCTTGGACGTCGGTGGGAAACCCCGGATAGGGGTGCGTGGTGATGTGGGCCGGGCGCAACGGGCCGGCGGGGCGGACGAGAAAACGCTCGCCCTCGCGACGCGTCTCCACGCCGATTTCCCGCAACTTGTCGAGCACCGCGCTCATGTGGTCGGGCCGAGCGCCGCGGAGCGCGACTTCGCCCCCCGTGGCCGCCGCGGCGACGGCGAAGGTGGCCGCCTCGATGCGGTCCGGGATCAATTCGTGCTCCGCCCCGTGAAGGCCCGGCACGCCGGTGACGACGATCGTCGGGCTCCCCGCTCCTTCAATTTTGGCGCCCATGGCCGCCAGGAACTTGGCCAGGTCCGCCACCTCCGGTTCGCAGGCCGCGCCCTGGATCACGGTGACTCCCTCCGCCAACGTCGCCGCCATCATCACGTTGGCCGTGCCAAGCACCGTCGGCCCGGCCCGGCCGGAAAGGAAGATTTCCCGCCCGGCAAGGCGATCAGCGCGGGTGTGCACATAGCCTCCCCGGACGGCCACCTGAGCCCCCAAAGCTTCCATCCCTTTGAGATGCAGGTCGATGGGGCGCGCGCCGATCACGCAGCCCCCCGGCAAAGCCACCCGGGCGCGACCGAGGCGCGCGGAAAGGGGCCCCAACACGCACACTGAGCCGCGCATCTTCCGGACCAGATCGTAATCGCAGGTGTCTCCGATCCGAACCGCCCGAATCCGCACGGCGTCCCCGGCAAGTTCCGCCTCAGCGCCCAGGGCCTGGAGGATCTTTGTCATGAAACGCACATCCTGCAGTTGAGGCACATTCCGGATCACGCATTCCTCGGGCGTAAGCAACGCGGCGGCCATGATGGGCAACGCCGCGTTTTTCGCCCCGCTGATCCGAACCTCTCCCCGGAGGCTGTCGCCTCCTTCAATGATCATTTTTTCCATAAATCCTTCTTCCTTCCCCGCCGAGGCGCTCAGGGAGCCGCAATCAAAATCCGCGGCGAGCCCGAAAGGTCCGGCCGGATTTCCACTCCCTTCCAGCCCGCCTCTTCAAAAATCCGCCGCGCCTGCGCTTCCTGACCGTCGGCGAATTCCATGAAAAGTCGACCCTCTGGCTTCAGGCGGCTCCGCCCCTCGGCGGCCAATCGACGAATGACAGCCAATCCATCCTTCCCGCCCGCCAAGGCGACTCGCGGCTCCCAATCCCTCACTTCCGGCGGCAGGGAAGAAATTTCCTCATCAGGAATGTAAGGAGGGTTGGAAACGATCGCCTCGAAGCGCAAGCCGGCGGGAAGAGCCCCAAACCCGTCCCCCTGAAGCAGCCGCACCCGATCCTGAAGGCCATGCCGCCGGATGTTCTCCTTCGCCACTTCGATCGCCGCTTCGGAGACATCGGCGGCCCACACCTCGACATCGGGGCACTTCAGCGCCAAGGCAATCGCCAGGCACCCGCTCCCGGTCCCCAAGTCCAGGACACGGCCTTTTTGCCCGCCCGGAGAAGCCTTAAGCCACTCCCACGCCGCCTCGGCAAGGACTTCGGTTTCGGGCCGCGGGATCAGCACGCCACGCGTGACGCGCAGTTCAAAGCCGCAAAAGTTCGCCGTGCCGAGGATCAACTGGAGCGGCTCGCCCCGGGCGCGCCGCCGCACCTTTTCCCGAAGCCGGGCCAACTGGTCCGCGTCCAACGTCCTCTCGAAATCCAAATAGAGCCGCAGCCGCGGCATCTTCAGCTCGTCGGCCACGAGCAGCTCCGCTTGAAGACGGGGCGAGTCGATCCCTTTGCCCTGGAAAAACTCGGTCGTCCGCCGGATGACCTCCAACACCGTCACGCCGCTCACCATAGCCGCCCTGGAAACCTCGTCCAGACCGGACGCAAGCCGCCTTCAGCTGGCCATCAAGCGCGGGCACGGATACGTTGGAGGGCGGCATGAGAAGGCGCGTTCGAGAAGCGGCTTGGGCGGCGGCGGCGCTTCTGCCGGCGGCGGCGTTCCTGGCGGTCCTCGCCGCGCGCCGCGCTGACCCCGTGTACGACGGCCGCCCTACGCGCGCCTGGATTTTTCTGGCCGTCGAGGGCAACGCGGCTGAGCGGAACCGCGCCGCAACGGCGTTGGAAAAGCTGGACGCGCGCGCCGTCCCGACCCTGGCCCGGCTCGTGCGGTGGCGCGCCGGACTGCTTGCGGCGTTGGAGGAGCGGATCTGGGCAGGATGGTTCGGCAATCCCCTCGGCCCGGAACCGGCGGCTGTGCGCGCCCTGGCCGCCCGGCTTCTGGGAAGGCTGGGGCCGGCGGGCGCGGCAGGCGCGCCGGCTCTGGTCAAAGCTCTCGCCGATCCCGACCAGGAAGTCCTCCATGCTGCGCGGCTGGCGCTCAAGAGGATCGGTCCGGCGGCGCTTCCGGCTTTGGGACGGGCCTTGAGATCAAGCTGCGCCCCGATTGCCTTGAACGCCCTCGAGTTGGTCGGCGACATGGAGGCGTTCGGCAAGGAAGCGCTCCGATTCGAGCCGGAAGCGACGGCTCTCCTGAACGCGCCGGAGGCGGAGCTCCGGCGTCAGGCGGCCTTGACGCTCGGAGCGTGGGGCCGGGCGACGCCAAAGACGGTCGCCGCGTTGCGGAAGGCGCTCGGGGATCCCCAACCTGCGGCGGCCCAAGCCGCCGCGGCGGCCCTGGGTCGCTTGCGCCCCCCGCCGCGCGAGGCGGTTGGAGATCTGACCCGTCTCCTTTGCGCCGAAGACCCGCTCTTGCGCGTGGAAGCCTGCCGCGCCCTCTGGCGCATCGAAGACCGGGCCGAGACGGTCTTGCCTGTCTTGACGGCAGCGCTTGAAGAATCGGCGGGCCACTGGGAAGCGGCGCTCGTGCTGGGGGAAATGGGCCCGGCGGCGGCGGCGGCAGCCCCCGCCTTGGCCGCGGCGGCCGCTCGGGAGCAAGCCCACCGTCCGGACCGCCTTCCGGGCGCGGCCTCGATCGCCCTGAGCAAGCTGGGACCGGCGGCGGTCCCGTATCTGCTGACATTGCTCGCCCATGAGGATCGAGGCGTGCGGCTTTCCGCCGCGAACGCGCTGGAGGACTTCGGTCCCCTGGCCGCAAGGGCCCTGCCCGCAGCGCTTCGAATGCTGAGCTCGCCGAGCCGCGAGGAGCGCATCACCGGATGCCGCCTGATCAGCGCGATCGGCCCCGCCGCGGTCGCCGCCCGGCCGCGGCTCCAACAATTGGTGGAAGAGGAAACGGACTATCTCCGCGCGGCGGCGTGGGACGCCCTTCAGAGCGTAAGCGGGGCAGCGGCCGCCGAAGCGTCTGAAACAACTGTCGCCGTCCAGAACCCATGAGCGGATCAGATGCATTGCCCTCCTTG
>JAGHDA010000305.1 GCA_021160185.1 Verrucomicrobiota bacterium | reverse complement strand
GCGGACGCTCCAGGCTCTCCAGGCGCGTCGCAAGTAATCCGGAACTTCCAGGCCGGTCCTTCTTGAGAAGATTTTAAAAGGACGCGAAGGAGCGTTGAAGTTTCCTTCTGGAGTCGCCTTCGCGTCCTTTTGCAGTTTCTCTTTGCCCCTCGGCCGCCGCCGAGCGCGATCACTCGGTCTCCTCTTTGGCCTTCTTGCTCTCGGCGATGACCTTCTGCTCCAGCTCCTTGGGCATTTCCTCGTAGTGATGAAACTCCTCGGTGTGAACCGCGCGGCCGCCGGTCAGGGAACGCAGCACGGTCGAGTACTGGTAAAGCTCCATCGCCGGGACATAGGCGCGGATCACCTGGAAGCCGCCTTCGGCGTCCATCCCCAAGATCTTGCCGCGCCGCCCGGAGAGGTCGCCGATCACATTGCCCATCGCGTCATCGGGCACTTTGATGGTGACCAGGTGAATCGGCTCGAGCAGGCAAGGGTTGGCGGCCATGAAAGCTTGGCGGAAGGCTTCCTTGCCGGCGATCTGGAAGGCGATGTCCTTCGAATCCACCGGATGCATCTTGCCGTCGTAGAAGTCGACCTTCAGGTCCACCACCCGATAGCCGGCCAGGATGCCTTCCTGGCAAGCGGCGTTGACGCCTTTTTCCACGGAGGGGACAAAGACGCGATCCACGTTCTGGCCCACGAGCGACTCGGTGAATTCGACCCCCTCGCCGCGCGGCTTGGGCTCGATGCGCAGCCACACTTCGGCGAACTGCCCGGCGCCGCCGGTCTGCTTCTTGTGGCGGTACTTGCCCTCGGCTTTGCCCTTGATCGTTTCCCGGAAGCGGATCTTGGGCGGAATCAGGTCGAAATCCACCCGGTAGCGGCTCTTGAGCGCCTCGGAAATGACCTGGAGGTGCAGCTCGCCCTGACCGGAGAGAACGGTCTGATGCAGTTCGGCGTCCACCTCGTACTGGAAGGTGGGATCCTCCTCGTGAAGGGCGGCCAGGCCTTGGGCCACCTTTTCCTCCTCGCCCTTGCTCTTGAGGCGAAGAGCGGCATGGATGTTCGGCCGAGGGAACTGGACCTTGGGCAGGCGCAGGTTCAGTCCTGGAGAGCAGAGGGTGTCCCCGGTGTGGGTGTTCTTGAGCTTCACCGCCGCGCCGAGGTCGCCCCAGGGGAGAGTCTCGACCTGCTCCCGCTGTTTGCCGTTGAGGGCGAAGAGCTGGCCAAGCCGCTCGGTGGCGTTGCGGTCCGGGTTGAACAGGTCCGATCCGGATTTCACCGCGCCCGAACAGACCCGGAACAGCGACATTTCCCCCACATGCTCCTCGTTGAGGGTCTTGAAGACGTAAAGGAGCGTTTTCGAATCCTCCGCTTCCATCTCCGTCTCGTTGCCGTCCGCGTCAAGAACCTTGATCGTTTTGCGATCCAGGGGCGAAGGGGCGTAATTGGCGATGAAGTCCATCAAGCGTGACACGCCGATATTCGTTTCGCCGGAGGCGCAGAACACGGGGATGAAATTGCCTGAAAGGAATGCCCGGCGCACGCCGGCGCGGAGGTCTTCTTCCGAAAGGCCGCCCTGCTCAAAGAATTTTTCCAGAAGCGAATCGTCCGACTCGGCCACCAGCTCGATAAGCTGCTGATGCATCTCCGCGCCGCGCTCGGCCCATTCTCCCTCCGGCTCGGCTTCGGCGAACTTGCCTGAGGCGTTGGTTTCGTAGACGAGGATTTTGTTCCGCATCGCGTCGAGCAGCTTGTTGAAGCCGGGGCCCGGATTGAGCGGCCAGGTGACCGGGAAGACGCGGGAGCCCAACTGGGTCTTAAGCTGATCAAGGACTTCGTCGGGCTTGACGTGCTCCTTGTCGAGCATGTTGATGACCAGCGCCTTGGGAATCCCGAACTCCGAAGCGTATTTCCAGACCTGCTCGGTTCCCACGCCCATGCCGTCGATCGGATGCACGGCCGTCACGGCGAAATCGCTCACGCGCAGGGCGGAGAGGGCTTCGCTGATGAAGTCCATGTAGCCGGGCGTGTCGATCGCGTTGAGCTTCTTGCCGGCCCACTCCACGTGGAGCGGCGCGGCGTGGATGCTGATTTGCCGGGCCCGCTCGCTGGGATGGTAATCCGACATCGTGGTCCCGTTGGCCACGCTCCCCAGGCGAGAAATCACCCCGCCGCAAGCGAGCATCGCTTCGCACAGCATCGTCTTGCCGCAGGTGGCGTGGCCGACCACGGAAAAGGTTCGAATGTCGCCAGTTGCGTATTGCTTCATACCTTGTCTCGTTTTCGCTCCGTCTCCTTCCAAACCGCAGGCCCCACTTTGTACGGCAACCAACGGCCCGCGGCAACAAAACTTGCGCGCGCCCTCGCCGAGCTTCGCCCCAGCGGGGGGCAGCGCGGCTCAGAAGCGCGGCCTCCTGCCGCCGCCGCGCCCCAGCTCGCCCGCCAGATCCTCCACCACCCAGTTGGGCCGTCGGCGAGAGAGCCGATCGGCCGCCGCGCCGTGTTCCCACACAGCATAACGAATCGCGGCGGCCGGGTCCTGCCGATGAATCGGGTTAGCCAGCAACCCGACGAGGAATCCGGCCAACACGTCGCCGCTGCCGCCCTGAGCAAGGTCCGAGCTGCCCGTGCCGTTCCACCAAACCGGTCCGGTTCCGCGGCCCACGAGGGTCTGCCATCCTTTCAGAACCACCCAGCAGCCGCCGAACTTGGCCGAGAGCTTCCGGAGCGCCGCCTCGCGATCCGCCTGGACCTCGCTCGCGCTCGTTCCCAGCATCCTCGCCGCCTCGCCCGGATGGGGCGTGATCACCCGGAGCGCCTCGCTCCGGGGCGCTCCTTCCGGCAGCCAGTCCAAGGCGCTGGCGTCCGCCACAACCGGCGCGTCGGCTTCCATCCACAGCTTGCGCGCCGCCTCCGCCATCGGCCGATCGGGCCCGATCGCCGCCAGTCCGGGCCCGCAAAGGAAAGCGCTGGCTCGCTCCGGCCAAACGGGCTTTTTCGGCCAGGAACGGACCATCACGGCTTGGAGTTGGGCCGCCGCGGGAACATAGGTTTCCGGCGCGGTGAAGAGGGTGATCAAACCGGGCCGAGCCCGTTGGGCGGCCCGCGCGGCGGTTCTCGCCGCGCCGTGATAGCCGGCGGATCCGGCAAGGATCACCGCATGGCCGAAATGTCCTTTGTGGCCCCAAATGGGGCGCGCGGGCGGAAAATCGGCGAAATCCTCCGGCAACGTCCATTGCCTTGGGGACTGAATCGGACAAGGAACCAGCCCAATATCCGAAACGACCAGAAGCCTGCCGGTATGAGGCCAGGCCGCAGGTTGGACCAGACCGAGCTTCGGCGCGCCCACGGTGAGCGTGATCGCCGCGTGGACGGCTTCGCCCATCGCCTGCCCGGTGTCCGCATGGAGGCCGCTGGGCGTGTCCAGCGCCAAGACCGGCGCTTTGGCGGCGTTCACAACGCGGATCAACTCCTGCCATTCCGCGCCCAAGGGGCGGTTGAGCCCGATCCCAAACAGGCCGTCCACAATCCAATCCGCCCCGGCGGCCAATTCCTGTTGGAGCCGCCCCAGGGCGGCCTCGGGATCCGCCGCCTCGATTGCCCGGCAGTCGCGATCCTTCAGATGCGCCGCGACGGCTCGGGCATCGGCGCCGTTGTTGCCTTTGCCGGCCAAGATCAGGACCCGCGCCCTTTTTCGGGTCAACCCGGCCAGCGCGCGCGCGGCGGCCGCGCCCACCCGTTGAATGACTTCCTCCTCTTTTTTCCCGGCAGCCCAACTGGCTTGTTCCCACTGCCGCATCTGCTCGATTGTGATGATCGGCGCCGACATCCCAGGCAGAATGAAGCGGGTCCGGTCTGGAATCAACCCCGCGCCGCCGCCCTTGCCCGCGAAAGTCTTGACGGCGGAGCAGCCCGTTTTGGATGATAAAAATTAGTGAGCGCCTTTAACCAGCCGCCAGAGCAACCCGGGTTGGGAAAGCGTTTTCCGGTAACCGAGAGAGCGCAGGGGG
>JAGHDA010000246.1 GCA_021160185.1 Verrucomicrobiota bacterium | reverse complement strand
GTTCTTACCCTCGTCGTCGGTCTTGCCCGTGCCCAAAGCCCGAACGATGGCTTCGGTGGGTTTTTCCTTCGCGGAATCGGGGATGATGATCCCGCCTTTCTTGACTTCCTTCTCTTCGACCGGCTCCACAAGAACACGGTCTCCGAGCGGTTTAACTTTCAGTGCCATACTGCGTTGTCTTTCGCTTATTTGGTTTTTGTTTCTTGCCTCCTCTGAATCATTCGCCCGCTGCACCCACAGTGGGCGAACCTTTGAAAACGGGATTTTTCCCCTCCCAGCTTTCGGCAGGCCGGGAAGGGAAAGCCTTGTCGCGGCTCAGGGCTTCTTGTCCTCGTCGACCACTTCCGCGTCGATGACGTCGCCCTGATCCTTCTTCTCCGCGCCGTTCTGGGCGCCGCCCGCCCCGGCTGTTCCTCCAGTCCCGGCGCTCGCGCCGGCGGCCGCGCCCTGTTGCGCCGCGTTGCGGTACAACTCTTGGGAAACTTCCTGCCACGCGGCGTTAAGACGCTCGGCAGCTGATCGGATCGCGGCTATGTCGGTTCCGTTGAGGGCGTCTTTAACCGCTTGCACAGCCTGTTCAATCTTTTGCCGGTTCTCGGCGCTGATCTTGTCGGCGTTTTCGCGGAGGAGTTTCTCGGACTGATACACCGCCGAATCGGCTTCGTTGCGCGCTTCGATCTCCTCGCGCTTCTTGCGGTCCTCGTCGGCGTGCAGTTCGGCTTCCTTCCGCATCCGCTCGATCTCCTCCTGGGTCAGGCCGCTGCTCGCCGTGATGGTGATCTTCTGCTCCTTGCCGGTTCCCAGGTCTTTGGCGCTGACGTGGAGGATCCCGTTGGCGTCGATGTCGAAAGTCACCTCAATCTGCGGCACGCCGCGGGGCGCGGGCGGGATCCCTTCCAGGCGGAATCGGCCGATGCTCTTGTTGTCCTTCGCCAAAGGCCGCTCGCCCTGGAGCACGTGAATCTCAACCGCGGTCTGGTTGTCAGCCGCCGTGCTGAAAATCTCGCTCTTGCGGGTGGGGATGGTCGTGTTGCGCTCGATCAGCTTGGTGAACACGCCGCCGAGGGTTTCGATCCCCAGCGAGAGCGGCGTCACGTCCAGCAACAACACGTCCTTGACCTCGCCCTTGAGCACTCCGGCCTGGATCGCGGCGCCCATTGCCACCACCTCGTCGGGGTTGACCCCTTGATGCGGCTTCTTGCCGATCAACCGCTGGGCGGTCTCCACGACCTTCGGCATGCGGGTCATGCCGCCCACCAGCACCAACTCGCTGATCTTCTCAGGGGTCATCCCGGCGTCTTTCAGGCAGGCCTGAACCGGGCCGACGGTGCGCTCAAACAGGTCGTCGCAGAGCTGCTCCAACTTCGCCCGGGTAAGCTGCATCTGGATGTGCTTGGGCCCCGTGGCGTCCGCCGTGATGAACGGCAGGTTGATGTCGTAGACGCTCGTGCTGGAAAGGGCGATTTTGGCCTTCTCCGCCTCTTCTTTGATCCGCTGGAGGGCGTCGGGCTGGTTCCGCAGATCAATACCCTGGTCCTTTTTGAATTCATCCAGGATCCAGTCCATGATCCGGTTGTCCCAGTCGTCTCCTCCCAAATGGGTGTCGCCGTTGGTGGCAAGCACTTCGAAGACGCCGTCGCCGATCTCCAGCACGGAGATGTCGAAAGTGCCGCCTCCCAGGTCGTAAACCGCGATCTTCTCGTCCTTCTTCTTGTCCAGGCCGTAGGCAAGCGAGGCGGCGGTCGGCTCGTTGATGATCCGCAGCACCTCCAACCCCGCAATGCGGCCGGCGTCCTTGGTCGCCTGCCGCTGGCTGTCGTTGAAGTAAGCCGGAACCGTGATCACCGCCTGGGTGATCTTCTCGCCCAGCCGCATCTCAGCGTCCGCCTTCAGCTTGGAAAGAATCATCCCCGAGATTTCCGGCGGGCTGAACTGGCGGGGCTTGCCTTCAACTTCCACTTCCACCCATGCGTCGCCGTTAGGGGCTTTCACCACCTTGTAGGGCACGCGCTTGATCTCCTCCTGCACTTCCTCGTACTTGCGCCCCATGAAGCGCTTGATGGAGAAGATCGTGTTGCGCGAGTTGGTGATCGCCTGCCGCTTGGCCGGATCGCCCACCAACCGCTCTCCGCTTTTGGTGAAAGCCACCACCGACGGGGTGGTGCGCTTTCCTTCCGCGTTTTCCAGAACCACGGCCTCGCCGCCTTCCATGACGGCCATGCACGAATTCGTGGTTCCCAAGTCAATTCCAAGTACCTTTGCCATACGCAAATTCCTGCCCGCCCTTCGAGCACCCAGGATGCCAAGCCTTTCGATTACAGGCCGATCAATGCGCAACATATTGAGAACCAGAGGGTTGTAGCCTTAACGGCACTAATCCGGGCTGCGATAGACATCGCCGGAGAGAGACACAATGGCTCATTTGGCCAATTCTTGGGCGTCAATTTGTCTTCCGTTGCCCGCCCTTCCGGCCCAACCTTCGGCCCAACCAAAAGGCACGGAGATCTCCTCCCCGCCGGTCGCCGCAGCCGATGCTGCGCTAGGCGCTTCGACCCGGAAGCGGAAGAAAAGCCTTTGGAGCTTTGGAGAAATTTCGTTTTGTGACAGCTTTTAGGCTTGCGGAATTCTGAGTGAGGAAGCAAAAAAGTGCGCCATGAGCAACCAAGCGACAAATCAATTGCCGGCTTACGTGAGAAGCGCGAAGCCGAATCCACGGGAGAATCGCGCTCCCTGGTATAAAAACACCGCCCCGACCTACGCTGGAATCTTCCTCTGGTTCGTCTTCTGGCAGGATGCGGTCAACACTCCGAATCAGGGAGGCGCTCTAGGCGCGGGGTTGGGCGCGGCAATTCTGGGCTTGGCGGTTGCGGCGTTGGTCTGCCATTTCCTTTTCTACCTGGTTCCGGGACTGCTGGGGATGAAAACCGGGCTCCCGCTTTACGTTGTGGGCACCTCCGTGTTCGGGGCGCAAGGCGGTTTCCTGATGCCCGGCTTTCTCATGGGCGTGCTCCAGTTCGGGTGGTTGGCCGTCAACGCCTATTTCTCCTCGATGCTGTTGGCTCCCGCTCTCCACATCCCGGCCGAGGTCCTGATGGTGGTATGGGCGGTGCTGGCGGCCTTCGTCGGGCTCAAGGGAATCCAATATGTGGCGAAAGTGGCCACATACATCCCTTTGATTCCTCTGCTTATCCTCCTTTGGATGTTCATCAAGACCGCGGGGGGATTGGGCTCCTTCGACGCGCAGGCGCTTATCGAGACGCATAAGAGCGTCGTTCCTTCCGCCCCTCCGCCGCTTACTTTCCCGGGGGTGTTAGCTTTCGCGTTGACTTACGTGGTGGGCTTCTTCGCCACGGCAGGGGCTGCGGGCGTGGACTTCGGATTGAACAGTCGGGACGAGAAGGACGTTCAGATGGGCGGCCTGGTGGGCGTTGCCCTGGCGGCCCTGGTCACCGCGGGGCTCTCCGCCCTCATCGTCGCGGGCGTGTACGGCACGGAAACACTGAAGCAGGCGGCTCTTGAAGCGGGGAAGGGCGGCGAGACCAAGTCCTTCATCCTTCAAACCACTCAGTTGATGTCCGTGATCTTCGGCGAAGGCACGAGCAAGTGGCTCTGGTTCCTGCTGGCCCTAGCTGCGTTTCCTCCGGCTTGCTTCTCTTCCTTCATCGCAGCCAACAGCTTCAAAACCACTCTTCCTAACGTGAACCCGTTTGTCTCCGTGGGCATCGGCACGCTGGTGAGCATTGTCCTGGCCGTGACCCACCTGGCAGGGGACGTGGTGAGCGTCTTCCAGGTGATTGGCGCCTCCTTCGGCCCGATCTGCGGCGCGATGATGGTGGACTACCTGTTGGCAGGGAAGAAATGGAGCGGCCCGCGCGCCGGATGGAATCCGGCGGGGTGGATTTCATGGGCCCTGGGCTTCATCGTGGGCATCCTGCCGTTGATCAAGATCTATGATCTTCCCGCCGCGCCGGTGGCCGCGTTTATTGTGGGCGCGGCGGTCTACTGGGTCTGCATGAAAGCTGGAATGAGCACGCAGGTGGTTCCGCTTCAGGGAGCTGAGGAGAAAGCCGCCTGAGCCTGAGAGGGTGTTGAAGTTTCAACGACGGGAGGGGGCCCTGCGGGGCTCCCTTCTTTTTGAACGGCGTGGGAAGACGCCGCCCGGCCCAGATTAATGATAATGAGACTCAGTATTGACAGTGCGGCCGCTCCTCTTACCATCCCTCCCCGGGATGAACTGGAAACCGAAGACAGCCTCGACCAGGAAAGGCGCCGCCGGAAGGCAAACCAACCGCCAAAACCGCTTCCCCGCAGAGCCTTGCCTCCTGTCTTTCCTGCTTTTCTCCTTCCGGATTGTTCCCGCGGCCGCCCTTTGTCTCTGCGGGCGGCTTCCGGCTCATGCCCTCTGCGACGAGGTTTGCCCTTCTGTTCAGGCAAAATCGCATGCGGCCGATCCCGCCCCGCCCGAGGAAACGACTATCCTGGCTCGGACGCTGAAACGAATCCGGATCGGCTTCGACGCCACGACGGCGCTCCAAGGCGCTTGGAGAGAGGGTCGAAGCGGCTTTTCCTCCAGGGACGAATTGGAGGCGAGCGGTTCGATTGATCTCGAGGCGACCTGGCGTGTCTCGGAGAGCTGCTCGGTCTACGGCCACGTGGAATCCGGCGTGGGGGCGGGTCTCGATGGAAGAATCCCTTCCCTGACCGGCTTCAACGGGGACGCGGACGACGATCCGAATCTCCGTCTCACTGAGCTGTGGTTTCGGATTCCCTTCGCCGCCGGCGGGGCCGCCTTCACCGCGGGCAAGATCAACCTTGCCGGTCCGGGCGATTACGGGCCCCCGGTTCGGTTCTTCGACGCGAACGATCTGGCTAACAATGAACGCAACCAATTTCTTTCGCCCATGTTCATCAACAGCGTCGTTCTACCGTTTCCGGACCCGGGCCCCGGCGCGATCCTGGAGGTCTCTTTGGCCGAATGGTTCGACGTCGGGATCGGCGCGGCGGACGCGGACATCGACCCGGAAACCGGCGAATCCGATCCTGATTGGGGGCGGCTGGGCGACTCGCTTTTCTGCATTGTCGAAGCGGCGTTCCATCCAACGCTTCGGGAGCAAAAGGGTTCGTGGAGGATTTACGGCTGGATTCATGACGCTGGATATCCGGACGTCCGCGGCTTGGACGAAAAGCGCTGCAATTGGGGTTGGGGACTGTCTCTAGATCAGACTGTGCGTCGGGACCTGGCGGTGTTTGGTCGGGTCGGATGGCAACGGCCCGAAGC
>JAGHDA010000475.1 GCA_021160185.1 Verrucomicrobiota bacterium | reverse complement strand
GGGGGTTGTGCAACCCGATTTGGAAGTGGACCTTTCCCTTGCGGACCAAGCCGCTTACCTTGCCGATCCGTTTGCGGTGGCCAACGCCGCTCTCCGCCCGCGCGAGTCGGACCTGGTGCAGATGCATCGGGCCATGCGGGGAGAAGCCGAGCCCGGCGCGACCAACCCTCCGCCGCGCGAAGTCGAGACGGTCCGGGTGGTTCGGGATCCGATGCTCGCCCGGGCGTTGGATCTGCTCAAAGCGATGGAAGTTCTCACCCGGACGGACCGGCCCCCCGCGCCGGAGGCTTCCCAGGAAGCCGGGCCGAAGAGCGTGGAGAAATCCGATTAAGCCCCCGCCCGCCGGTCGGCTCTATGAAGACGATCCTTTTTGTTTGCACCGGCAACTTATGCCGGAGCCCTATGGCCGAGGGGCTGTTCAACCACTTGGCCGACCTGCGGCGCTACCGGGCGATTTCGGCCGGCGTGGCGGCGGCCGAGGGAATGGCGGCGAGCCCCAACGCGGTGCGCGTCATGGCCGAAGCGGGCGTGGACATCAGTTCCCACCGCAGCCGACCGATGACCGAGGAGCTGGCGCGCCGGGCGGATATGATCCTGGGCATGACCCAGGCCCATGTGGAAACGATTCGCGCCCTCTATCCCCACGCCGCGGAAAAGACTTTTCTCCTGCGGGAGTTTGATGAGAGTCTGGCTGAGTGGGAGCGCGGCATTCCCGACCCTATCGGGGGCTCTATGGAGCTTTATCGCGACTGTCGGGACGCGATCCAGAACGCAATCCTTGATCTGCTCAGACACTTGGAGAGGATGGAACACCAGAACAACGCTCAGGAGTCTCGGCCCCTTCGCCGGGCGGCGATCGGCTCGGACCACGCCGGATATCAACTGAAGGAAGCCCTCCGGCGCGGTTTGGAACGAGAAGGGTTGGCCGTCCGCGACGAAGGCGCTTACTCCGCTGATTCGACCGATTACCCGGATTACGCCAAAGCGGTGTGCGCCCGCGTGCTCTCCGGCGAGGCCGACTTCGGCTTGCTGATCTGCTCCACCGGCATCGGCATGAGCATCGCGGCCAACAAAATGGCCGGGATTCGCGCCGCGCTGACGCGGGACGAGGAGGACGCGCGGTTGGCCCGGAGCCACAACCAGGCCAACGTGCTTTGCTTCGCCGCCCGCCATACAAGCGCCGAAGAAGCCTTGGGCATGGTCCGCGCTTTCCTGGCCGCGCGATTCGAAGGGGGGAGACACCTGCGCCGCATCCGAAAGATCGAGCCGGTCGACGGCAAGCTCAAGCTGGCCGCAGCGGATCCGGAATTGTTCAAAGCGGTGGAAGCCGAGCGGAACCGGCAGCAGGAAAACATCGAGTTGATCGCCAGCGAGAACTTCACCAGCCCCGCCGTGATGGAGGCCCAAGGCTCGACGTTGACCAACAAATACGCCGAGGGCTACCCCCGCAAACGTTGGTACGGCGGCTGCGAATTTGTGGATGTCGCCGAGCAATTGGCCATCGACCGCGCCAAGGAACTCTTCGGCGCGGAGCATGTCAACGTCCAGCCCCACTCCGGCAGCGCGGCCAACATGGCCGTCTACTTTGCAGTCCTCCAGCCGGGAGACCGCATCCTCACCATGGACTTGAGCCACGGCGGCCACCTGACCCACGGGCATAAGGCGAATTTCTCCGGGCGGTTCTTCGAAGTGATCCACTACGGCGTAGACAAGGAGACCGAACGGATCGATTACGACCATCTGGCTCAATTGGCCCGGGCGCACCGGCCCAAGATGATCACCGTCGGTGCCAGCGCGTACCCGCGCGTGATCGATTTCGAACGGATGGGCGAGATCGCCCGCGAAGTCGGCGCGTATCTGCTGGCGGACATCGCCCATATCGCAGGACTGGTCGCCGTGGGGCTTCACCCCAGCCCCGTGCCGCACGCCGATTTCGTCACCACCACCACGCATAAAACCCTGCGCGGTCCCCGCGGCGGATTGATCCTCTGCAAGGCGCAATACGCCAAGCAGATCGATTCCCAGGTCTTCCCCGGCATCCAAGGCGGGCCGCTGATGCACGTCATCGCCGCGAAGGCGGTCTGCCTCCATGAAGCGCTGCAGCCGCAATTCAAGACGTACCAGGAACAAATCCTCCGCAACGCCAAGGAGCTGGCCCAAGCGCTGGCTTCCCGGGGCTACCGGCTTGTCAGCGGCGGCACCGACAATCATCTCATGTTGGTGGACGTGGGGGCTCGCGGGTGGACCGGCAAGCAATGCCAGGAAGCCCTGGATCGGGCCGGCATTACCGTGAACAAAAACACCATTCCCTTTGAAACGCGATCCCCCTTCCAGGCCAGCGGCATCCGGCTGGGCTCTCCGGCGGTGACCACCCGCGGCATGAAGGAAGAGCAAATGCGACAGATTGCCGAGTGGATTGACAAGGTGTTAAATCACATGGACGACCTTGACATAGCCGCTGAGGTCAGGCAAGCTGTGCGTGAATTGACCGTCCAATTCCCCTTGCCTTATTAGGGAAAGCGGACGAAGGTCAAAGTCGTTGCTAACAAACCGCGAGCACGATCCGCGGAAGCGGGACGTCGGAATCTCCACTTGAAGCGAGCCGGCGTCTCCATCCAATTCGAACAATCAAGAAAGATCCGGCCTGAAGAAGGCTTTTGAGGCCCGAGGCCTTATGGCAAAAGCGAAAAAGACCAAAACCGCTACCCGTAGAAAGCGCGCCCGTAAAAGCGCCGCCGCCAAGACGTCCGCCGCGAACGAGACGCCTCCAGCCGAGGAACTCCAGCAAGGCGAATTCGCCCTTTCCTCGGAGCCGGAGAAGCAGGAACAACCTAGCTCCGCCGACCCTGCCGAGGCCTCAACCGCGGCCGACCAAGGCGTTCCGAGAGAGGAGCCCTTTGCGCCGGCGGCTGAAAACGGCCTGCCCGCCGAGGAGGATTCCGAGGAGGCGATCGAAGAAACCTCCGGGCCGGAGCTGAACATCGCCACGCTTCAGGCCATGCCGATGCCCGAGTTGAGTCGGATCGCCGGCGAGTACGGCGTGGAAAACATCGGCATCATGAAGAAGCAGGAGGTGATCCTCGAGATCCTCAAGAAAAACGCCGAGCGCAAAGGCACTCTTTTCGCTGAAGGCGTCCTTGAAATTCTCCCCGAAGGCTACGGCTTTCTTC
>JAGHDA010000427.1 GCA_021160185.1 Verrucomicrobiota bacterium | reverse complement strand
CGGTGGTCTGGCTAGCCTACACAATTCATGGGGACGAGACGGAAGGCGCCGACGCCGCGCTTGCCATGCTTTATCATTTGGTGGCCGCGGAAAACCAGGACGTGAAGGCCCTCCTCAGGGATTTGGTGATCATTATCGATCCGCTTATGAACCCCGACGGCCGCGCCCGCTTCATCAAGATGATCGCTGAAGCTCGCGCCGCCACGCCGAACGTGGACGAGCAATCTCTTTTGCACACCGGCTACTGGCCTCGCGGGCGGGGGAATCATTATCTCTTCGACCTGAATCGCGATTGGATCCTCGGCGTCCATCCCGAAACCCGCGGTCGCATCCGCGAAGTCGCCAAGTGGAACCCCGTGCTCTTCGTGGACGCCCACGGCATGGGGGCGCAGGCGACGCACCTTTTCTCGCCGCCCCGCGAGCCGATCAACCCGAACCTCCCTCGGGAGCGGTTGGCGTGGGGCGAGACGTTCGCCAAGGACCAGGCCCGCGCCTTCGATCGCGCCGGGCTTCTCTACTACAACGGCGAATGGCACGAGGAGTGGTATCCCGGGTACTCGGACGCCTACGCTTCCTACCGAGGCGCGGTCGGCATCCTTTATGAGCAGGCCCGGATCGCCGAGGACGGCGTTCTCCGCCCCGAGGGGCGCATCCTCAATTACCACGACTCGGTGCGCCACCATTTGATCGGCAATCTGGCGAACTTGCGGACCGCCCGACGCCACGCCAAGGAGCTGCTTCGCGCGCTTCGCAAGACGCGGGAAGAAGCCATGTCGCCCGAGGGCCCTTACGCCGATCGCATTTTTGCCGTGCTGCCCACCGAGCACGCTGCCCGGTTGAACCGCTTTCTGGATCTGATGCGGCTTCAGGGGATCGAGACGTATCGGACCGTCGCGCCGTTTGTGGCTGTGGAAGCGACCGATCCGTTCGGTCGGGAGCGACGCGCCTGCGAAATTCCCGAAGGCGCGATCCTCATTCCCAACCGCCAGCCGCTTGGCCACCTGGTCGCCGCCATGCTCGAGTTCGACCCGCATTTCCCGGAAAACGTCCTTCGGGAGGAACGCGCCTCCATCCTCGACGGCCGGGGCTCCCGCATCTACGACACCACTGCCTGGAGCCTGTTCCTCTTCTACGACCTGCCGGCGCTCACCCTCCGGACGCCCTGGCCGGAGCAGGCTGTGGAAAAGGCGAACCGGATCGAGGAGGTCGAGGGCGGCGTGCGCCCCAGCCGTGCGCGGCCTGTGGCCTATCTGATCGACGGGGCGGACGACCGCAGCGTAACGGCTGCGGCGCGGCTGCTGGAGCGCGGCGTGCGCGTGCGGCTCGCGCTCAAGCCGCTCCGTTTCGAGGGCAACCAATACGCGCGCGGCTCGCTCCTCATCACGCGGCTGGACAATCAAACCTTCTCCGGGAATCTTCAGGCTGTCCTGGAGAAGACTTGTCGGGAAACAGGGCTTCAGGCCGTTCCGCTCCAGACGGGCAGAGGATTGGGAGACTGGCCCGACCTGGGCGGCGGCTACTTCCGGCTTCTCACAAGGCCTCGTATTGCCCTCGTCGGGAGGGAAGCTTCCAGCGCGTATGACTACGGGGCTTGTTGGTTCCTGCTGGATCACACCCTGGCTATTCGGCATTCCCATCTCGCCGGAGGGCTTTCCGGCGACCTGCGCCGGTACAACGTGATCGTCCTGCCGGGCGGCCGCGGCGTTTCGCCTTCAGCCGAACTGAAAGAATGGGTTCGCCAGGGCGGCACGCTCATCGCCTTTGCCGGGGCGACGCGCCCGCTCATCTCCTCGAACGCCGGATTCAGTCACGTGCGCGGCTTTGACGAAGCGCTTGCCGACCTGGATCGCTATGACCAGGCCCTCATCCGCGAATGGCTTGCCCAAGCCAAGGGGATCCCGCCTTTGCCCGAGCTATGGAGCCATCGGGTTCCTTCCGGAATCGGCTATCCGTGGAGCGGGGAGGAAGCCAAGCGGCCCGCCTTGGAGGAGCTGCGTCGGCGCAGTCGCTGGGACAGTCTGTTCATGCCGGCCGGGGCGTTCCTCGCCGCGCGCGTGAACACCAACCACTGGCTCACCGTCGGCTGCGGGACGCGGCTGCCTGTGCTGGTGGGGCGCGGCCCGGTGCTCATGGCCGCCGAAGGCGTGGAAGCGCCCGTGCGCTACGGAGTCATCGAGACTTCCGGAGAAACCTCTCGTGAAGCCGCCAAGGCTGAAGGGCAGGGCGCTGAAGCCTCGGAAAAAACCGCCCCCTCGCCCGCGGGCAAGGCGGCGTTCCGGCGGACGGGCTACACGGTGATCCCCAAGAACGGCCGGGCCGTTTTGCGCATAGGCGGACTCCTCTGGCCGGAGGGAGCCCGCAAGCTTCTCAACGCGGCCTGGTGCGCGCGGGAACGTTACGGTCGGGGCCAGATCATCCTGTTCGCGACCTCGCCGGTGTTTCGGGGCGCGGCGCTCGGCGCTCAGCGGGTGTTCCTCAACGCCCTCGTCTACGGCCCAGGCTGCGGCGCGCGCGCGCCGATTTTGCCCTGATCGGCGGGAAAGCGGAGACCGCCGGCGAGAGAAGAGGGGGCGGCTTTTGTCTTGATTCGCGGATTGGCGGCGAAAATTCGCGGTTGACAGGGGTTATCAGGCGCGGTTAGGATGCCGGACGCCTGAAGGGCATATGCGATGAGCGCCCTGCTTAACCAACCGGTGCTGGTTCTGAACCGGCTATGGCAGGCCGTCAATATTTGCACGGTGCGCCGGGCGCTTGTCCTTCTCTTTCAAGGCCACGCCCAAGTGGTTTGGGCGAGCGAGGGGGGCGTCTACCAGACTTTCAGTTTCCGGGAATGGCGCGACTTCTCGCAGGAGCGCCCCGGCGAAGAGAGCGTTCGGTCGGTTTCGTTCCGGATCCGGATTCCCCGCGTTATCCTGCTTCTGGTCTTCGACCGGATGCCCCGCAAGGAGGTCAAGTTCACGCGCCACAATATCTTCGAGAGGGACAAGAACACCTGCCAGTATTGCGGCAAGGTTTTTGACCGGAAGGATCTGAATCTGGACCACGTGATCCCGCGCGATCGCGGCGGGCCGACCACGTGGGAGAACATCGTTTGCTCCTGCGTGGCCTGCAACGCCAAGAAGGGCAACCGGACGCCGGAGGAAGCGGGGATGCGGTTGATCCGCAGGCCGCGCCGGCCCAAGTGGCGGCCGTTTGTCCAAGTCAACTTCGGCGCGCCTTGCCACGAAAGCTGGAGGCACTTTATCGACGTGGCCTATTGGAACGTCGAGTTGCGCGAAGAACTGGGCTGATCTCCGGGAAGGGCTTCCTTCCGGAGCCGGGAGGCGCTCCGGACGATGACCGCCAGGCAAAAGCTGCATCTCGCCTTTCATTTGACCACGGCCGCTGTTTTTCTCGTCGCTGCGGCGTTTGCCGCGTGGCGAGCCTCCTCCGATCCTGAACTTGTCGCGCCGGGGAAAGTGTGTTTGACCGTCGGCCTCTTTGCGTTGGTTTCCTCTGCGTTCTATCGGGCGGAGAGGCTTTCCCGCTGGTCGATGGGGCTTGGCGTGAGCGTGTGGGCGGTCCTCTTCGCCTTGGCGGCGGGCGAGTTGTTCTTTCGCCTGATCGGCTACGATTTCCGCCGCGCCGCGCCGCGGCTGGAACGGGTCGCTCCTTATTATCGTCGGCCTACTGTGCCGACCGGATCGGTTTTCTTTCGCCGACGAGGGCCGCAAGTGTGGCGAGGGAAGCCGTTGCGAAGCGTTTTGCTGGCGATGGGGTACGACCCCGGCCCGGCGCGCGGGGAGCCGACGATCACCCTCCGATACGACGCGGACGGCTTCCGAAACGAAGCGGGGCTGAAGGACTGGGAAATCGCCGTGGCAGGCGATTCTTTTGTGGAGTTGGGCGTGCTGCCTTATGAGAAGCTGTTTACTTCCCGATTGGCTCAGCTCACCGGCCGGCGGGTGCGGAACCTGGGCGTGAGCCACACCGGTCCCTGGAGTTATCTTCATTTCCTCAAGGCCTACGGGCGCTCGCCCAGCCTCCGCGTGGTCGTGGCGGTTTTTTACGAAGGCAACGATTTGTCGGACCTGACTCGGGAAGAGGCGGCCTTGGAAAGATGGCGGGGCGCCGGGAAGCGGCCGCGCCGGGATTGGAAAGGCCGGAAGCAGACTTCCTTGGTCGCGGCGCTGCTTGACTGGTCCCTGAAGCTTCCTAGCCCGTTTCACCGTCGAGTCAAGCTTCTGCCAGACGCCTTGTGGCCCGGGCCCCGCGGCGAGGAGCCGGTGACCTTGAACGACATGCCCCCGCAGCCGGCGATAGTGACGGAGAAGAGGAAGGGTTGGCTGCGGGAGTGGCTCCGGGCGTTCGGGGCTTGGGCGAGCGACAACCGCTTAATTCCCTGGGTGGTCTACATGCCGGCCAAGGGCCGCGTGTTATGGGGCAAGGCGCGGCTTACGCCTCGCGGCCGCGAGCGATGGGACGATTGGCATGCGGCGGATCTGGCGGGGTGGATGGCCGTCGCTTGCGCGCAGGCAGGGGTTCGATTCCTTGACTTGACGCCCGCCCTTTGCAAGGCCTCGCAGCCGGGCCGGCCGCTTCTCTACTCGGCCATGGGGGACACCCACTTAAACGCGCGAGGAGCGGAGCTGGTCGCCCGTGAGCTGGCTCGCGCGCTGAGAGAGGGGGAAAATAAGCCGACTCTGCGCTCGAGCGCCGGAAAGGCTGGCCAATGAGGGTCTAAGGCCTTTTTGCAAACTCGCCCCGGAGAACCTCATACCGCAATGGCGTGAGGGGGCGCTGTCGCGGCGGCTTGCCGGAGCAACGCTTCCGCCTCGGCTTTGGCTTGTTCCATCTTCGGATAGCGGATCTCGCGGTAGCCCGTGACCGAAGCGGGCGTTTCCAAGATTCGAACCGCCGTTTCATAGGCGGCGGGTTGCCGGAGGAGAGGCTCCGTTCGGGCAAGGAGATCGAGATACCAGTCGCGAAACGCCTTCTCTTCCTGATGCCATTGCGGGAGGAGCCGTCGGAGCCATCGCATCTTGGCCATCGGCCGGAGCATCCAATCGCGGGTGGCGATGTCGAATGCGATCGGCCGGCCGAAGAGCACAAATTGAGGGCGGTTGTAATGGCGGTAGCGGATGCGGTCTCCCCGGATCGGATCGACGTTGTAGCGGGCCCGGTCGCGGCGGTATTTTTCCTCGCTCGTGAGG
>JAGHDA010000117.1 GCA_021160185.1 Verrucomicrobiota bacterium | reverse complement strand
GGCCTTGGCTGATCGCCTGGCGGAAGCGTTTGCCGAATTCCTCCACGAGCGCGCGCGTCGCGAGTGGGGCTACGGGGCTGAGGAGCGGCTGAGCAAGGAGGAACTGATCGCCGAACGCTACCGCGGCATCCGGCCCGCGCCCGGATACCCCGCTTGTCCGGACCACAGCGAGAAACGCGCCCTGTGGCGCGTTCTGGAAGTCGAGCGGCGCGCCGGCATCCGGCTTACCGAGTCGGGCGCGATGTGGCCCGCCTCCAGCGTCAGCGGCTTCTACTTCGCCCATCCGGAGGCGAAGTATTTTGCCGTGGGTCCGATCGGCTTGGACCAGCTCCGCGACTACGCCCGTCGGAAGGGAATGAGCGAGCAGGAATGCGCGCGGTGGATCGGGCCTTCCGCCCTGGACGCTCGGGAGCCCGCCTGAGGCTCCGCGCCTGAGCGCCGCGGCTTCGGAAGCCGCGCGCCCGCGCAGGAACGAGGGTGTTTCGGCCGACGCTCAGCCTAGTTCGCGCTTCGCCGCGGCGAAGGCTTCCAGCGCTTTGTGGATGTCTTCCTCGGTGTGGGCGGCGGTCATCTGGGTGCGGATCCGCGCCTTGCCCTTGGGCACCACCGGGTAGCCGAAGCTGACCACGTAAACGCCCAGCTCGAGCAGCTTTTCAGCGTAGCGGGCGGAGAGGGCGGCGTCCCCGAGCATGATCGGGACGATCGGGTGCTCGCCGGGCAGCAGGTCAAACCCGAGCCGCTCCAGCTCCCTGCGGAACAGGCCGGCCAGCTTGGCTAGATGCTCGCGCAGCGCGAGGCCGTTTTCGGCCAGTTCGACGGCCTTGAGCGCGCCGGCCGCCACGGGCGGCGCCACGGTGTTCGAGAAAAGGTAAGGCCGGCCCCGCTGGCGCAGCCACTCGACGATCTCTTTGCGCCCGGCGGCGTAGCCGCCGCTGGAGCCCCCGAGGGCCTTGCCGAGCGTTCCGGTGAGGATGTCGATCTTGCCGGAAAGGCCGTAGTGCTCCTCTACGCCGCGGCCGGCGCGGCCCAGGACTCCGGTGGCGTGGGAGTCATCCACCATCACCAGCGCCTCGTAGCGCTCGGCCAGCTCGCACACGGCCGGGAGGTTGAGGATGTAGCCGTCCATGCTGAACACGCCGTCGCTGACGATGAGGCGGAAGCGGGCGTCCTTGGCTTCCCGGAGCTTTGCCTCCAGGTCAGCGGGGTCGTTGT
Organism: Verrucomicrobiota bacterium; assembly: GCA_021160185.1. Classification (GTDB taxonomy): domain Bacteria; phylum Verrucomicrobiota; class Verrucomicrobiia; order Limisphaerales; family CAZBKV01; genus JAGHDA01. The sequence goes on along the minus strand of JAGHDA010000117.1, from coordinate 2,713 downwards.
TCCGGTAGCGGAAACGCTGCGCCTTGCAGAGGCGGATGCCGTCGATGATGCTGGCGTGGTTGAGCTCGTCGGAGAAAACGGCGTCTTCGGGTCCCAGCAAGGCTTCGAACACCGCGCCGTTGGCGTCCCAGCAGGAGGAGAAGAGGATTGTGTCCTCCGCGCCGAGGAACCGGCTGATTCTCTCCTCCAACTGCTTGTGGATGCTTTGGGTGCCGCAAATGAAACGGACGCTGGCCAGGCCGTAGCCCCATTCTTCAAGCGCGCGCTTGGCGGCTTCACGCACCTCCGGATGCTGGGCCAGGCCCAGGTAGTTGTTCGAGCAGAGGTTGATCACCTCCCGTCCGTCGGCCAGGCGCACGCGCGTTCCTTGAGGCCCCCCGAGGACGCGTTCCGGCTTGTAGAGCCCGGCCGCTTTTACTTCGGCCATTTGCCGTTCCAGATGTTTTTTGAATTGTTGGGTGATCATGGCTTGGATCGTTTCGATGCCGGCGGGTTAAGGTTGCGCGGTTTCGGTTTTTCCGCCCTGCGGGGCGGAGGCTGAGAGGGGAGTCGCTTCAAACGCCACCCGGTACAGCGGTTTCAGAGTTTTCGGGTCAGGCTGAGGGACCAGAATGAAATCGTCGGTGATCGTTGGCTCAAGCTCTGCGCCTTCGAGGATCTTGGCGGGGCCGACGCGTTCGGGGAAGAAGGCGATGATCGGGCGGCCGCCGCGTTGCGAGCCGTTGGTGTTCCGGGGCGCAAAGCTCCGCGCGCCGGCCAGGGGTTGGATGGTCAGCTCCCACCGATTGCCCTTTCGGGAAAGCGTCTGCCGCCAGCGAAGCGCGCCGGACGCCATCCGCGCTTCCCAGGCGGGATCGCCGTAAAAAGCCACCGTATCCCGATCGTAGAGCAGGCCCAATCCGTCCTGAGCCCGCAGGCCCGCGGCCTTGGCCGCCTTGCCTAAAGATACCCGCGCGCCGCGAAGGCGGCCGGGCGAGGGCAGCTCGGCTTGCAACAGCTCCGGGAAATACCGGGCGAGCCGGTGGACGAGGGCGTGCTGGTTGGCGAAAAACGCCTCGGCGAACGTGAACCGGCCCGGCTGTTCCAGGAAGCAGTCCAGCGTTCCCCATCCCGCGTAGCCGTACCAGGTGGGGACGGTGTAGCCGAACATCTGCCGCGCGCCGCCGGTGTTCATCCAGGCGGTTGCCATGCAGTCGGACCCGTCGATATGCCCAATGAGGCAGTTGCCCACTGGAAGGTAGACCTTGGGGTTGAAGGAGCGGACCGGAAATTTTTCTCCTTTCAGGTTCAGCCCGTACAGCTTGCCGTTTTTGTGGCGAAAGCTGCCGTTGCGGTAGCTGTAGCCGAGCTGCCAGTCGTGTTCGGTGGCGTGGCCTGAGGTGACGAAAAGATCGGGCTGATACTCGTTCAGCGTCTTCACAATCGCCTCGGTGCTGTCGGCGGGGCCGCGCTTCCTTTCCGGCTTGCCGCCCCGCTTTTTCTCGACCCACAGGCCGGGTTCGACTTCCGAATACCAGCGGCCTTCCTCGCAGGCGCTCAAATCGATTTCTGTGCCGCCGGCCGCTTTCCGGACGACGAGGGGGCGCGTTTCGCGCGCGACGCGCAAGGCCGCTTTGGCGTCGTAGCCGGTGACCACGCCCCACAGACAGTCCGTGTAAGGATCCGCGTCCAGCCCTCGCGTCAGGCGGTGGATCCGCGCGATGAATTCCCGCCCGGCTTCTTTGGGTTTCGCTATGAAACACAGCCAACGCGGATGAAGGCGGCGCAGCTTAGGGAGGATCTCCTCCGGTTCTTTCGTCCAGATGAGAACCGGGGCGCGGCGCTTGCGCGCCAGCTCGGCGACCACCTGCCGCCAAGCCGGATCGTTTTGGGTCGCTGCGGAAGCGGCCACGGCGTAGTCCAGCGTTTCGGCGCGCGCGATTCCGATCGCCAGCCCGCCGAGGGCCAGAGCCTGTAAAATACGAGAAAGGCGGCTCATTTTTCCCAATCGAGGATGACCTTTCCGCAGCGGCCTGTCAACATGGCCTGAAAACCCTTCTCAAATTCCGTATAGTGGAAGCGATGGGTGATGACCGGCCGGATGTCGAGGCCGCCTTGGAGCATGACGGTCATCTTGTACCAGGTTTCGTACATCTCGCGGCCGTAGATGCCTTTGATGGTAAGCATGTTGAAGACCACCGTGCGCCAGTCGATCGCCAGGTTGCCCTCGGGAATTCCAAGCATGGCGATTTTGCCCCCATGGCACATGTTCGCCAGCATCTCGCGGAAAGCCTCGGCGTTGCCGGACATCTCCATGCCCACGTCGAATCCTTCCTGCATGCCGAGTTGCTTCTGGACGTCGGCCAGTCGCGTTTCCCGCGGATTGACGGCCAGGGTGACGCCCACCTTTTTGGCAAGCTCCAAGCGCCACGGGTTGACGTCGGTGATGACCACGTAGCGCGCGCCGGCGTATTTGGCGATCGCCGCTGCCATGATCCCGATGGGGCCTGCTCCGGTGACCAGCACGTCTTCGCCCAGCACCGGGAAAGAAAGGGCGGTGTGGACTGCGTTTCCGAAGGGGTCGAAAATCGCGGCGACATCTCTGTCGATGTCCGGGCTGTGGAGCCACACGTTGGTCATCGGCAGGGCCAGATATTCGGCGAACGCGCCGGGGCGGTTGACGCCGATCCCCTGCGTGTGGGCGCAAAGATGGCGGCGGCCGGCCAGGCAGTTG
>JAGHDA010000017.1 GCA_021160185.1 Verrucomicrobiota bacterium | reverse complement strand
GCCTTCAAGGGTCCCGTCCAGGAAATTGCCCGTGTAAAGCTGAAGGCCGGGCTGGGTGGTCCAGACTTCCAAGACGCGACCCGACTCAGGCTCCTCGAGGCGGGCGGCCTTGACCAGCTCTTCCCTTTCCCGATCGATGACGAAATTGTGGTCGTAGCCGGGCGGATTGTTGTGGAGCTGTTTGATCCGGGCGCCGATCGGGGTCGGCTTGGTGAAGTCCAACGGCGCGCCCGCCGTCGGAGCGATCTCGCCGGTGGGAATCAGCGTTTCGTCGGCTGGGGTGTAGCGGCTTGCGTTGAGCCAGAGGATGTGGTCCAGGATCAAACCTTTGCCGGCAAGGTTGAAGTAGGAGTGGTTGGTCAGGTTGACCGGAGTGGGCTTGTCGGTGACCGCTTCGTAGTCGATCCGGAGCGCGTCGTCTTGCTGAAGCGTATAGGTCACACGCACCTGGAGGTTTCCGGGATAGCCCTCCTCGCCGTCGGGGCTCAAGCGGCTCAAGGCAACGGAAGGCCCTTCGGCGGTCATTTCAGCCTGCGCATCCCACAGCGCGCGATCGAAGCCCTTCTCTCCGCCGTGGAGATGATGAGGGCCGTTGTTGCGGGCCAACCGATATTCCACCCCGTCCAGGACGAATCGGCCGTGGGCGATGCGGTTGGCCACGCGGCCGGCGATGGCGCCGAAGTGGGGATGCGGCCCCTCGTAGGCCTTGAGGTTGTCGAAGCCCAGAACGACATCGGCCGTCCGGCCGTTGCGGTCAGGCGCGTGGATTTCCGTGATAATGCCGCCGTAGTTGATGCACGTGATCCTCAATCCGCTGGGGTTGGCCAGGGTGAAAGCGTCCACGCGCCGCCCGTCTTGGAGTTCGCCGAACGCCTCTTGTTGCAGGCTTGGATGGGACATGGTCAGGCGATTGTTGGAGCGGGGCCGAGCGCTCGGCCCCCTTGATCTTTTTTCTGCAGGGCCTCAACGGGCGATCACCAGCGGGCTGAAGACGATGTAAAGGAGAACCGTCAGGAGCACCACCCCGATCCCGGCGATCTTCGCAGTCCGGGAAGATTCCAGCGCCACAACCCCTTGGCGCTTGAACTCGATCGGCTTGGGCAGAGGCCGAAGCAGCGTGATGAGGGCCATGACCGCCACGCAAAGGACGAAACAAACCGCCATTCTGTTGAGGAACTGAAGATTAGGCGCGAGAAACATGAGCGCCCCGTAGGCGATCATGTTAGTCACCAGGCCGGCGGGGCCGCACGAGGGCGGACCGGTGCGCACCACCAGGCCGAAGACGAACACGGCCAGAATCCCCGGGGAGATGAAGCCCTGGCTTTCCTGGATGATTGTGAAGATGCCTCCCCTGATGTTCGGATTGCCCAACAGCGGCGCCACGACCACCGCCACGATCGCGAACCCGACGACCGCCGCGCGCCCGATGAACACGATGGTCTTCTGGGAGGCGTTGGGGGCAAGATACTTTTTCACGATGTCCATGGCCAGGATCGTCGAGCCCGCGTTGAGCATGGCGGCCAGGGAGCTGACCACCGCTCCGAGCAGCGCCGCCACCACAAAGCCCACCAGTCCCACGCCTTGAGGAAGCACATGGCCGAGGAGCTGCGCCAGAGCGGTGTCGTACTTGTAAGCGATGAGCTTCTCGGTCACCGTCTCCTTGCCGTCGGCTTGAGCCCGCTCTTCGACTCGCTTGTTGTACGCCTCCACTTCCTTGGCGAGTTCGGGGTTAACATGCTTCCAGGACAAGTCCTCCGGGGAAGCAAAGACGAGGTAAGGGCTGGGCTGCAACGCCTCGAACGCGTCCTTGGCAATGGGGAGAACGAACGGGTTCTCCACCTGAAGGCCCTCAATCGCGGCTTCTTCCGGGAACACCGCGATCATATAGGCGTTGGTTCCCCAGTTCCGGATTTGCTCGGGCGTTGGGGATTCGACCACCTTCACATGCCTCGTCTCCGGATTGGCCTTCACGTAGTAAGCGAGCGCCTTGGCGGTGTCGGCGGCGGCTTCCAGGCGCATCTGGCGGGAGTACAAGTTGAACGCGATCATTCCCGGCACGACGATGACGAAGGGAACCAGCAGCTTCATGAAAGCCGCGAACACAATGCCGCGCTGGCCCTGCGCCAACGAGGCGGAGCCCAAGGTGCGTTGGGTGATGTACTGGTTCAGCCCCCAGTAGTAGAAGTTGGGGATCCAAAGCCCGAAGAGAAGCGCCGTCCACGGGAGGATGGGATCGCTCGCCGGGAGGAACATGTTCAGGCGGGCCCGGTTCAGCTCGAGGAAACGGGAGATGGAGCCGGCGTCCGGAGCAAGCTCCTTGACGGCCACAGCCCCGGTCTTGACGCTCAGAATGGCGCTGGCTTCGGAGGCCGCGCCCAGTTTTTGGAAGGCGAAGTACATGATCACGCCCCCGCCGAGGATCAGGGCGCTGCCCTGGATGAGGTCGGCCCAGGCGCAGGCCTTCAGGCCGCCGGCGGTCACATAGATCATGGCGATCAAGCCGATGACCAACGAGCCCGCGGCCAGGCTTACGGGATGGCCCGCCTTGCCGGCCAAGGTCTTGATGGTGAGCGCGCCGGAGTAGGTCACGCTGGCCAACAACAGCAGATAGATCAGGATCGTCGCCGCCGCCATGATCAGCCGCGCCGCGCTGTTGTAGCGGTATTCGAGGAATTCCGGCATCGTATAGATGCCCGCGCGCAGGAAGTAGGGAAGGAAACCGAACGCGACGACCACGAGCGTGACGGCGGCGAGCCATTCGTAACTGGCGATGGCCAGGCCCACGTGCTGCGCCGCGTTGCCGCTCATGCCGACAAACTGCTCGGTCGAGATGTTCGCCGCGATCAGCGAGAAACCGATCAACCACCAGCGCAAGCCTCGGCCGGCCAGGAAGTAGTCTTCGCTGCTCTTCTCATCGCGGCTCTTGATCAGGCCCACCGTGACCACGGTGATCACGAAGAGCACAAAGATCGCGACGTCTCCCGGCAGAATTTTGAAACCGCTGGCTCCCATCTTGTTTGCTCTTTCCTTGGGTTGTTCTTCGGCAACTTTTTTCGACGCGGATTCGCCTCTTACCGCTTTATTCGCGTTTCTTCAAGGAGAGAAGCGCTCCTTGCTCCCCGCGCTCGGAGTCACCGGCGTTCGATCACCCTGACAATTCCCACATCGATGTACTGCCCGCCGCCGGTCTGCCGACAATGCGCGGCCAACACGTTCTCCCCCGGCCGCAGCGCTTTTTCGAGAGCTTTCTGGGCCGGGTAAAGATCGTAGTCGCCGACATAGCCGGGAAACCGGCCGATCCTCTTTCCATTCACATAGACTTCGGCGTCCTCGTCGTGATGGATCCGGAGGAACAAATGGTCCTTGGGGAAGTTTTTGGAAAGCGTGAAACGCCGCCGGATCCAAATCTCCGGGCCGTTCCACACGGTCCGCACGATTGCTCCCGGCGTGCCCTTTGTGCCGAACCCGCCGGGCCCCTTCTTCCAAGCCGAATCGTCAAAGCCCGGCTTGGTCCAATCTTCGCCCGGCTTGGCAAAGGTGTAGCGCCAGGTTTGGGGC
>JAGHDA010000020.1 GCA_021160185.1 Verrucomicrobiota bacterium | reverse complement strand
ATCCAGGCCGATTTCCCCCACGGGGGCGCGGGGGAAACGTTCCAGCCATTTCCTCAGTGGACGCCGCCATTCCGGAGAGGCCCGCCCCACATACCACGGGTGGCAGCCGAAGGCGGGAATCGCCTCTTGCGGATGTGCCCGGGCCAGCGCCGCGACCGCGGCCCAATCGCCTTCCTCGGATCCGTTGACGACCATCCGGACTACGCCCTCCCGGCGGCAAGCGGCGAGCAGCTCTTCCTGGCGGCCGCCGAAGCGCTCGTCCTGGAGATGGTTGTGAGCGTCGTAAAGGGGGATCATGCGCCCGCTTTCCTGCCTCCCGGCCGCCCGGCCGTCGGTTCCAGGCGGAGCTCGAACTGGTGAGGGCTGCCCGGCTCGCCCAGGATCAGCTCGTTCCGACCCGGAACCAGCTCGGCCGTCATTACGCCGAACCGCTCGCCCAAGCGCACGCCGTTCACGATCGTGCCCAGCCGGCTCCCGCGGTCGCGGACCCAAAACCGGCCGGCCTGGGACTCGATCACGCAATGTCGCGCCGACACCTGGTAAGGCTCGAAATCGGGGATCGCCAGATGATTGGGGCTTTGCATCTCAGGGGCGTCGAGCAGTTGCCGGCCGATGTAAAAGGGAAACCGGCGCACCGGCAGATCCACCGGGTTGGCCCGCCACCCGGTCTGGTCGTAGCGGGAGACGATCCGGAGCTGAAGGAGGGGCTCCTTGCGGGTTCGGGAAGCGGAGAGAGCGTCGGTCGCCTCGCCTCCGCTCCATTTCTCCGCGGCGGCGCAAACCGCCCGGCGCGCGCGCGCCTCGATTGTCGCCGCGGTGAACAGACAGGCCTTGAGAAAGGTTTCGGACTGGACCATCTCCAGGATCAGCCGTTCCCGGTCCATCAGCTCGAGCATAGTGAAGGCCGCGGCGGAGGCGGCGTAGGGCCTCGGCAGGCGGGCAACCGTTTCGGACGCGCCGAAGACGTGGCCCTTGCCCAGCTCGCACACGCGCACGGGGCCCAGGCCGGTGTTCCACGTAAGCCGCACCCTGCCCGATACGATGCGACAGGCCCATTCGGCGACCGCTCCCTCGGGATAGATAAGCTGGTCGGGCAGGTATCGCTTCAGTTGAACCGATCCGCGCAAGGGCATGGGATCCTTTCCTCAGCTTTTGCCGTAGCCGCCTCGAGCCAAGACTTTCCTCGCCGCGGCGGCAAGCCGGGCCGTCCCCTCCTCGATCTCCCGCCGCGTCGCGTTCCCGAAACTGAGACGCATTTCCCGGTCAGGGATCTTGCGGGTTTCGTCCTTCGCGTAACAGAACCGGCCGGGCACATAGAGGACGTCGCTTGCCAGGGCCTCCCGAAACAGCCGCGAGCCGGGTCCGACACGCATCCGTCTGGGCCAGCGGATCCAAAAATACATGCCGCCCGAAGGAGGAGACCATTCCGCTTCGGGCGGGAAATTCGCCGCGATCGCTCGGGCCATCCAACGCGCCTTGCGGGCGTAGCGGCGGCGCAAAACCTCCAGATGAGCGTCATACACGCCCGAGCGGAGCGCTTCCGCCAAAATGTGCTGCTGGAAGTTCGCCGTGCCGAAGTCGTGATTGTTTTTCAACCGCCCTGCCGTCTCGAAAAGCCCGGGCGGCAGGAGGCCGAAGCCGATCCGAAGCCCCGTGGCGAAGGGCTTGCTGTAAGTGCCCGAATAAACCGTTCGCTCCGGTCCGCCCGGCGCGCACAGCATCGACGGCGCGCCGCCCGGGGCGAATCCCATTTCCCGGTAGGCCGCGTCTTCCAAGACGCAAATCGGTCTGCCTAGCTTCCGCTCGAACCGGGCGAGGACTTCCGCCACGCGGCGCTTGGCCTCCCAGGAAGCGGAGCGGCCCGTGGGGTTTTGGTAGTAGGAAACCAAGTAGAGGAGCTTGACCCGATCCAGCTCCCCGGCTCTCTCGATTCGATCGAGCGCCGCCTCGAGCGCCTCCGGCTCCACGCCCTGCGGCCCGGTCGCCACACCGCGGCATCGCAGGCCGAAGCTTTGGGCGATGCCCAGAAAAACAAAGTAGGTCGGATCCTCCAGCAACGCGATGTCGCCCGGATCGCACAGCGCCTCCGTTGCGAGATAGAGCAATTGCTGGGAGCCGTTGGTGATGAGAACCCGTTTCGGAGCGTAGGCCTCTTTCGCCGGCAGAACAGCGCCGGAGCCGGGCGAAGCCTCCTCGGCGGCCGCCACGGCTTGGCGGTCCAGTTCATAAATCCGTCGGGCGGTGATCTCCCGAAGTTCGTCCAGACCGAACGTGCTCCCGTACTGAAGAGCCGCGCGGGCGCTGCGAGGGCGATTCAGGATCCGCTCCGCAATCGTCCGCGTCTCTGCCGCAGGCAGAGTGGCGCTGTCGGTGAACCCCGCCGCCAAAGAAATCAACCCCGGCCGGCTCAAAGCCAGGTTCATCAGCCACCCGATCGGGGGCTCTTCAGTCCGCCGCCCCTTGGCCGAGAGAACAGCATTCTGAAACGTTCCGCCCACAGCTCCGCGTCTTTTCACTCGACTCTTTTGTGTTTCCCGCAAACTTTTCCCGCCCTCGTCCCCGAAACCGAGCCCTCCCTGCCGCGTGGGACCCTGCGGGCCCTATAGTCAAAGCAGGCGGCCTTCAATGCAACCTTCAACGCCGTCCCGTCGTCTGCAGCAGGCTCTGAAACCCCGGCGCGGGAACGGCGCGCTTTGCCCGAGACGGATCGCTCCGAAGCGCGGGGGGGCCGGCTTGTCCGGAATGCCGGCGTGTTCAGGGCGCTGAATCGGCTTGCCAAAGCGGGAGAAATCGGCAGATTGGAAGGCGATGACCACGATCATCCTGTTACTGGTCGTCGGCGCGTTGCTGATGTTGCTGGAGACCTTGCTGCCTGGACTGGTGGCGGGGACGATCGGGTTCCTGTGCCTGGCGGGCGGCGTGGCGCTGAGTTTCCACCGGTTGGGGATGGAAACAGGGATCGTGGTGCTGGTGTGCGTGCTCGTAGGGCTGATGGTCGGCGCGCTGCTTTGGATCTGGCTATTGCCGCGCTCCTGGATCGGGAGAATGTTCGTAAACGACAAGAAGCTGGGCCCCAGCGGGGTGGAGCGGCCGGAGCTGGTGGGCAAGGAAGGGGTGGCCTTGACTGCCTTGCGCCCGGCGGGCGCGGCGCAGTTCGGCAAGGAGCGGGTGGACGTGGTCACCGAAGGAGAGTTGATCGAACCGGGCACGCCTGTTAGAGTGATGGGAGTGGAAGGCCTCCGGGTAGTGGTGCGGGCGATCCCCGGAAGTCGGAGCGGATCGGAAAACGAATCGGCGACAACCCAAACCAAATCAGTCTCATGAAAATGCTATTGCCTCTTTCCCTGGCTCAACTCGGTTTCTGGAACATCATTCTGATCCTCGCGCTTATCGTCGCGCTGGTGCTGGTTATTATCCTGGCCAACTTCCTGAGCATTTGGATCAGGGCAGCGTTTTCCGGCGCGTACGTGGGGCTGATCGAAATGGTGGCCATGCGTCTGCGGAGGGTGCCGGTCGGCCTCATCGTGGACAACTACATCAACGCCAAAAAGGCGGGGCTCCAGGTGACGGTGGATCAGCTCAATGTCCACTTCCTGGCGGGCGGCGATGTGAGCATGGTGGTGCGGGCGTTGATCGCAGCCCAGAAAGCCGCAATCCATCTGGATTTCGACCGCGCTTGCGCCATCGACCTGGCAACCAAGGGAACCAACAAAACCGTGCTGGACGCGGTGAAGACCTCCGTGAATCCCAAGGTCATCGACTGTCCCAATCCTGCGGTGGGCAAGCCCACGGTGGACGCCGTGGCCAAGGACGGCATTCAGGTCAGAGCGCGCGCGCGGGTGACTGTGCGGACCAACCTGGATCGATTCGTGGGCGGCGCCACTGAGGAAACCATCATCGCCCGCGTCGGCGAGGGCATCGTTTCCACGATCGGCTCGGCCAACTCCTACAAGGAAGTTCTGGAAAACCCTGATCTGATTTCCAAAACGGTTCTAGGCAAGGCCTTGGACAGCAACACCGCCTTCGAAATTCTTTCGATCGATATTGCCGACGTGGACGTGGGCGAGAACGTCGGGGCTAAGTTGCAAGCCGAGCAAGCCGAAGCCAACAAGCTCATCGCCCAGGCCCAGGCCGAGGTGCGGCGGGCGATGGCGGTGGCCCAGGAGCAGGAGATGCACGCCCGTACCCAGGAGATGCGCGCCCGCGTGGTGGAAGCCGAGGCGCAAATCCCCTTGGCGATCGCCGACGCCTTCCGCAAGGGCAATCTGGGAATCATGGACTATTACCGGTTCCGGAACATCCAGGCCGACACCCAGATGCGCGAGAATATCGCTCGCGGCGGCGAAGGCTCCGACAAGGGCAATTCTCAGAAATAATGAGGCAAGGAAACCACTTACCCGCGGGCGGGCGGGCGACTCCCGCCACCCGCGTTGCGCCATGAACGCCGGTTTCGACAGCCTGATCGTCTTTCTCCTCTTCATCCTCCTCACGGGGGCTTCCTCCTGGCTCCAGCGCAAGCGGGGCGAAGGGGAAAAAGGCGGCGGAGAGCCGAGCCCAGGGCCGCAGCCCGGCAAGGGGCGCGCTTTGGATTGGGAAGAAGAGCTGCGGCGGTTGTTGGGCGAGGAGCCCGCTCCGCCTCCTTCGCCTCCGCCACCAATCCAACCCGCTCCGGCGGAGGCGCGCCGTCCGCCGCCGACGCCCAAGGCT
>JAGHDA010000252.1 GCA_021160185.1 Verrucomicrobiota bacterium | reverse complement strand
TCGCCATCCCGCCCAACACAACCGCCGTCGTGAGCGCGCCGACCGCCGATCCCCACGCCGTGAAGGAAAGCGGCAGACCGTTAAACCAAGCGCCCGGGGTCCGGACGCTGCGCGCGGAGAAAGGCCGTGTGGAGCTGGAAATCGAATCCGGGACCTACCGGTTCTCGATGCCGCGCGCCCCTTGAGCGCCGGGAAAAACGCGGCGCCCGGGGATCCCGCAATGAGCTCGGAAGGCCGTTCCCCGGCAAAATCCCCCTCGTAGGAGGAAAAGATTGGCGATTGACACCCCAAGGGCAAATCTGAATCATGATCCTTCATGAAGGATACATCCAAAAAAACCCGACGTGAGTTTTTGAAAGACACCGGCAAACTGGCGGCCGCTTCCGCCCTGGCGGGCGTGGCTTTGCCTCATGTGCACGCCGCCGAGGACAACACGCTCCGCGTGGTCTTGATCGGCTGCGGCGGCCGGGGAACAGGCGCGGCGGCCAACGCTATGAGCGTCAAGCGGATTCCGGTCAAGCTGGTGGCGATGGCGGACATCTTCGAGGATCGCCTCTCCAGCAGTTACAACGGCCTCAAGCGACGTTTCCGCAACCAGGTGGACGTCCCGCCGGAGCGGCGATTCATCGGCTTCGACGCCTATAAGAAGGCCATGAACTGCCTGCGCAAGGGCGACGTGGCGATCTTCACCACCCCGCCCGCCTTCCGGTGGGTGCACTTCACCTACGCGATCGAGAAAGGCCTCAACGTCTTCATGGAAAAGCCGGTCACAGTGGACGGCCCCACCACGCGCCGGATGCTCGGCCTGGCCAAGAAATCGCGCGAAAAGAACATGAAAGTGGGCGTGGGGCTGATGTCTCGTCACAGCCGCCACCTGCAACAGCTGGCCGACAAGCTGCACAACGGCGCCATCGGAGACATCATTCTCATGCGCGGCTACCGGATGTCAGGTCCGGTCGGCTCGGCTTTCACGTTGCCGAACACCACCGGCATGCCTGACCTGCTCTACCAGATTCGCCGGTTCCACAGCTTCATCTGGGCCAGCGGCGGGTGTTTCAACGATTTCTACATCCACATCGTGGACCATCTCTGCTGGATGAAGAACGCTTGGCCCGTGTCCGCAATAGCGCTTGGCGGCAAACACTACAAGAAAAATCCGGACGGGGTCGCCTATATCGACCAAAATTTCGACAGTTATTCGGTCGAATACACCTTCGCCGACGGGACCAAGATGCTCATGGACGGTCGGTGCATGACACGCTGCCACAACGAGTACCATAGCTACGCCCACGGGAGCAGAGGCTCGGCAATCGTCTCGAAGAACGGCGACTGCGGCTCGCCTTCGAGCCTCTTCAAGGGCCAAAGCCCGGAGCGCAGCGGCATGACCTGGCGCTCCCGCGCTCCGCGCGGCCAGGAGAATCCCTATCAAAACGAATGGGACGACCTAGTGGACGCCATCCTCGACGATAAGCCGTACAATGAAGCGGAGCGGGGAGCAATCGCTTCCATGATCAGCTCGATGGGGCGCATGTCGGCCCACACCGGCCAGCTCATCACCTACGACCACATTCTCAACTCACCGCACGAGCTGGCGTCCAACGTGGACAAATTGACCATGGATTCGCCGCCGCCTGTTCAGAAGGGGCCCGACGGGCGCTATCCTGTGCCGATGCCCGGGATGAAGGGCGACAAGGAGTATTGATTGCGGTTTCCCAACCCGAAGCGACCGACCCAGAAAAGCGCCGCGCCGGAGACAGCCGTTCCCGGCGCGGCGTTCCTTGTCTCAGCCCGCGGACTCTGGAAGCAAAAACCACTCCCCTCGCCAGACGCCGGGGGAACCGCCGCCCACCGTTTAACCTGAAGCCTCTGATCGGGCAAGTCGGTTCGTGTTGTGAAGCGTATGGAAGCGATATTTTTCATTCTTTTCGTGATTGCTTACGTTGTCCTGATGCGGCGGGTCCTTCCGAAGGCCGGCGTGGGCGCGTGAATGGTTCCCAACGCCAGCTCGATCGAGCAGGCCCAGCCTCGGGACTCGAATCAGGATTCCCAATCCGCCTTTCCAAAGGCCGACACCGAAGCCTCCCCTCCGGAGAACTAGCCCTCGCCTTGAATCCAGCTCCGCCGAAGCGCCCTCTGCAAAAGATGCGAAGAGGAATAGGCGGCCTTGCCCCGGCGCAGCGGCGGAGGCTTGGCAGCGAACTTCTGAAGGCGTAGGATTGCCTTCTCATAAATGAGAATTTACGCAGTTCAGCTCGATCCGGTCTGGGAAGACAAGGAAGCCAACCTGGAGAAGGTCGGCCGACTGCTTGAAGAGGCCGCGCCCGAGCCGGGAAGCGTCGTCATCCTGCCCGAGATGTTCGCCACCGGATTCAGTATGAACCTCAACCGAACCCGGGAGCGGGCTTACGGAAACACCGAGCCTGCGTTGACGGAATGGGCCCGGGCGCGTCAGATCTACCTCATTGCCGGGTTGGTGCGCAACGCTCCAGGGGGGTACGGGTTCAACCAGGCGGTTTGCCTCACCCCCAAGGGGACTGTTCTCGGTCGATACGTCAAGATCCACCTCTTCAGTCCGGGCGGCGAGGGGCAAACCCACTTGCCCGGATCGAACGTGGCTCTGTGGGATCTGGGCCAAATCCTGGCCGCGCCGTTCATCTGTTATGACCTGCGCTTTCCGGAGGTCTTCCGCGCCTCGGTCCGCCAGGGGGCAGAGGCCTTTATCGTGCTGGCCAACTGGCCCGAGGAGCGCGAGGCGCATTGGGAAACCCTCCTTCGCGCCCGGGCCATTGAAAACCAGGCCTACGTAATCGGCGTCAATCGCTGCGGCCGCGATCCCAACGCCGCTTATCCGGGAAGAAGCATGGTGGTTGACCCGCGCGGCGAAATCGTGGCGGATGCAGGCCGGGAAGAAAAAGTCCTGGCGGCGGACATCGATCCGCGCGAGGCGCGGACGTGGCGGGAACGATTCCCTGTCCTCCGGGACGCGCGATTCCTCTAGAGCGGCTCCCGAAGAGCGCCGGGCGGCGAATGAAGGTTGCTCCGAACGCCTTCCCGGAGCATCCTAGCGACTATGACGCGCGATGAGGCTTGGGAGATCCTGACCGAGTTCACCAAATCGGACTCGCTTCTGAAACACGCTCTTGCCGTCGAGGCGGCGATGCGGGCCTACGCTCCCAAATACGGCGGCGACCCGGAGCTGTGGGGCGCGGTCGGGCTGCTCCACGATTTCGACTACGAGCGCTGGCCGGAGCCGCCTGAACACGCCCGAAAGGGCGCGGAAATCCTTCGGCAACGAGGCGTGGATGAAGAAATCGTCTCGGCCGTCGCCTCCCACGCCGAATGGAACCAGGAGCAATACCCTCTGGACCGCCCCCTCCGGAAAGTGCTCTTTGCGGTGGATGAGCTCTGCGGCTTCATCCTCGCCGTGGCCTATGTCCGGCCGGACAAGCTCCAGGGCATGAAGCCCTCCAGCGTGAAGAAGAAGATGAAGCAAAAGGGGTTCGCCGCCGGCGTTAATCGAGATCACATCCTCAAGGGAGCCGAGCTCCTTGAAATGCCGCTGGAGGAACACCTCCAAAACGTCATCGCCGCCCTTCAAGCGGCCGCTCCCCGGCTCGGTCTTTGAGCGCGGGGAAAAGGCCCGCCGCCCCATCCGTCAAGGCCGCCCGCCCCATGGCCGTGAAACACACCGTCGTTCTGGCCGAAGACCATCAGCTCGTGCGCCAGGGGCTCAAGGCGTTGCTCCAGGCCGAGCCGGACTTGGAAGTGGTGGGCGAAGCGGCCGACGGCGTCGAGGCGATGGAATTGACCCGCCGCCTTCAACCCGACGTCCTGGTGTTGGAC
>JAGHDA010000393.1 GCA_021160185.1 Verrucomicrobiota bacterium | reverse complement strand
GTTTGAGAATGCGCCGTTCCCGGGCGTCCAGCCGGTCGATAAGCCGGCCGAGGATCGCGAGCAGATTTTTGTGTTCCACCTCCTCGGAGGGGGAGAGACTCCGCTCGTCCTTGACGATTTCTCCCAGGCAATGGCTGTCTTCCTCGCCGATCGGCGCGTCAAGCGAAGCGGGACTTACGGCCGCGGCGCGGATCTCGTTCAGCCGCTTGGTCCGGATGCCCATCACTTCGGCCAGCTCTTCGGGCTCCGGCTCCCGCCCCAAAGCTTCCCGCAGCCGATGGGCCAGCTTCCGCGCCCGGCTCAGCTTGTCGATCGCGTGCACCGGGAGACGAATCGTCTTGGCCTGGTTGGCAATGGCGCGGCGGATGGACTGTTTGATCCACCAGGAGGCGTAGGTGGAAAGCTTGCCGCCTTTGGCCGGATCGAACCGCTCCACCGCCCGCATCAGGCCCATGTTGCCCTCGTTGATGAGGTCGAGCAGGGGCACTCCGAATCCTTCGTAATCGCGAGCGATCTTCACCACCAAACGCAGGTTCGCCCGGATCATATGCTCCCGAGCCGTTTCGTCCCCCGCCTTGATCCGGGCGGCCAAGGCGTTTTCCTCCTCGATCGTCAGAAGCGGCACTCGACCCACTTCACGGAGGTAAAGCTCCAGCGAATCGGCGGCCCCCCGCTGGGCCCGGCTGACTGGGGCGGCGGCTTTGACGGGGCATTTCTTTAAGATGGCGGCCAGCGGGTCCGTTGAGGCGGCGGCCGCGGCGGATTTCTTCGTCCGTTTCGGGCGGCCGGAGGAGGAGGCTTTCGTCCTCCCGTTTTTGGGCGGCGCGGCGCGGCGGCGGGTTGCCGTTCGCGCGGCGGTTCGGGGCTTCTTGGTTTCCCTTTTTTCCTTTAGTGTTGCGGGCATCGGATTGTTCCTTCAGTGTTCCTTTGCGCCGCCGCCGCGGCGCTTTATCCCTATTTGCCCTGAACCATTGCAAAAAATGCAAAGTCTTGCAAGCATTTTTTCCGTCTTTATCGCGAATTTAAGACAACCCTTCCCGCTCCGGCGCTCAGAATGAAGGCGATTTTTCTGAGGCGGGTCGGCGAAGCTGGGGGGAGGCGGGGCGGTCTCTTGATTTAACCTATTGGGGCGCAAGGCGATGCGGCGCGATCCGCATTTTCGACGCGCAGGGCTTGACGTCAATTGCTCATTTTGCTAAATTCGCTGTTTGTGACGGACCTCGCGTCCATCATGGGAAACAGCCGCCGGAAAACCTCGACCCGCCGCTTGGAAGCCATGGAGCGAGCCGAAGCCGCCTCCGGCGCGGCGATGTTTCCCCTCGCAAGACACTGAACAAAAGAAGGAGTCCTACATGCCGATGAAACAAGAACAAGTCAGCGCAATGGAACAGTTGGGGCGGAAGGCCGAACTCTTCGGCGGCATTTGGCCGAAGGTGTTTGAGTCGGCCTTCTTTGTTCACGGACACATTTGTGGCGGGATGCCGTTGGGTTTCCGGGCCGGGGTGTGGGCTCTCAAACAGCTCGCCGCCGAGCGGGAGTTGAACATGGGCAAGCTGGTCTTTGTGGAGACCGGCACGGGTCACGCGGCCGGGTGCTTCGCCGACGGCGTGCAGATGGCTACCGGCTGCACCTTCGGCAAGGGGTTGATGTCGCGCACCGAGTACGGAAAGTGGGCCTTGACGGTGGTGGACAAGGAAAGCCTGCGGGCGGCGCGGGTCTCGGTCCGTCCCGAGGTCATCGAGGCCGCCTTCCAGTCGCCTTTTGTGAAGGCGCGGCGGGAAGGCGTGCCGCCTACGGAGGTTCCTGTGGACGTAAGCGTGAAGCTGGTGGAAAACCTCTTTGCGAAGAAGGAGGAGGAACTTTTCGTCGCCAAGCTGATCGAGCGGTACGAGTTGCCGCGCGGGCCCAAGCCTACGTTTAACATCGTCCGTTGCGCCGCCTGCGGCGAGGTCGTGGCGGAAAACAAGCTCCGGCTCAAGGACGGCAAGCCGGTGTGCATTCCTTGCTCGGGTTATCGGTCTTGAGCGATAGGACCGAGGGATGAGCCTGGGGGAATCGAGGTTCTCGCGCCGAAGGAGGCTTGGTCGGCCCGGATCGCGGGGCGTTCGCGCGGCATGGCTCTGTCTGAGTTTGGGGTTAGGGCTCCGGCTGTTCGCCTCCGAGGCGGAGCCTCTTCCTATGGCCGCTTCGCCTGCGCTTGCCCTGGCTTCGGAGGCGGGGCGGGAAGCTTCAGCCTTGGCGCCTCAGGGCCGCTCCGGCGGGGTTCGGCCTGGCCGGACTCCGCTCAAGGAAATGCCGTTGGGCCCGGGCCTGCTGAGCCTCGAGGTCGGCTTGCGCAGCCGGTACGAGTATCTGAACAACTTCACCGTGAAGCATTACGCCCCGGGCCGGAGCGACGACGCGCTGCTCTGGCGCGGGCGGATCGGGTTCGACTACCGCTTCCAACCGCAGGCGCGTTTCTTCATCCAGTTCCAGGACGCGCGTTACTGGCTCAACCGGATGAGCATTCCCGAGTTCGGCCGGACATGCTCTTACTGGGACGAGTTTGACTTGCGCCAAGCGTTTGTGGAGTGGCAACGCATCGGCGGGAGCCCCTTCGGAGTCAAACTCGGCCGGCAAAGTCTCCAGTACTGCGGCCGCCGCCTTTTCTCTCCCGGCCAATGGGGCAATGTGGGGCGCTTTTGGTGGGATGGGGT
>JAGHDA010000172.1 GCA_021160185.1 Verrucomicrobiota bacterium | reverse complement strand
GGCAGCTGGTGGCCGCCGTGCATTCGGGGGCAAGTTTGATGACCTGGAAAAGAGGTCGAAGGACGCTGCCGGTCTGTTCTTTGACCCCCGCCACCAGGCCGTCGGCGCGATGCATGGCCACCATCATGGCCCCGAAATAATTAGGCTGACGCATCGCCTCGAGGGCTTCTTTCTCTTTGAGCCCTTTGTCCCGCCGCAGCTTGTAGAAACGCTCGGCGAACAACGGAAGCTCTTCGCTCGCGCTCGGATCGATAATGCCCACGCCGTGGAGCGAGAGGTTTAATTCCTCCGCGATGGCTTTGATGCGAGTCCGGTTCCCAAGGAGAATCGGAGCGCCGAGGCGCAAGGAGTAGAATTGGCGCGCCGCCTGTAAGATTTGAGGCTCGGTCCCTTCCGGGAAAACGATCCGTTTCGGGTGCCGTTGCAGTTTGTCTATGATCCCTCCGATAAAGCGCATGGGCTGTCCTTCAATCTGCCTGTTTGTTTTGCGGCGATCAAGTTTAATCCCTGTGTAAACGGTCTTTTGTTTCCCGCTCTTCAATCGCAGCCACAAGGCCTTCGGCGGTGTGCGGCCGGGCCGTGGCGTGGGGCCGCGCGCCGCGGGCTTCCAGCGCGGCGGCGGTTTCGGGGCCGATTGCAGCAAACCGCAGCGCGGGGAACCGGGCGGCCAGTTCAGGCAACGGCGCGCGCGCCGCAAGCGCCTCGACGGCCGATGGGCTGGCAAAGGTCGCCCAGTCCGCCCCTTCTTCCAGAAAGACGCGCAATGCTTCCTCGTCCTGCGTCTCCCTGACGACGCGGTAGCACGCGATATCATCAACGATCGCTCCCATGTCCTCAAGAGCTTGGGGCAGATCAGGGGGCGCTTTTTCCGCTCGCGGCAGGAGAATGCGAAGGTTTTCGAGACTCATGTGTTTCCGGAGCGCCTGGGCAAGCGCCGCGCCGGTGTGGCGCTCGGGCACGAGATCCACGCCCAACCGATACGCTTTGACCCGCTCGGCGGTCTTGGGCCCGACGGCGGCGATCCTTGCCCCGCCGAGGGAGCGCGCGTCCCCGAACCGCGCGAAAAATCGCTCAAAGAAGGCTTCGACCCCGTTCACGCTGGTGAAGAGGATCCAGTCGTAACTGCCCAGCCCGTCCAGCGCTTCTTCCAGGATGTCCGTTCTCCGGGGCGGAACGACGCGAAGGCAGGGCAGGAGGAGCGCCGTCGCTCCGCGATCTTCCAAAAGATCGATCAGTTCCTCGGCTTGTTCACGCGCCCGCGTCACGACGATCCGCAGCCCCGCCAGCGGTTTGGGGAAAGCGGCGGGCGGCTTTCTCCTTGGCGCCGGAGCTTTGCCCGTCACGGGCACAAGGGGCGGATGGAGTCCCGCCGCTCCTTGTGCCGCAAAGACGCCCAATGTGTCTGCGGCAAGAGTCGGCCCGCCCCATGCGCTGCGTCCCACAGCGGCGGCGGGCGTTTCCGGAGGCAGCCCGGCCGTCATCAGCCGTTTTGCCGCAGCGGGAACATTGCCTCCTCGAACCGGCGCGCTCACGACCGCGTCCGAAGGCAGCCTAAGCTGCAAAGGCCGGCTTTTGCCGCCCGCCTCGGGCGGCAGGCGCAGGACTGCGTCCGGAGACGCTCCTGCCGCGCGGACGGCGAGGCTTGAAAGGGAAACGGCTGGAAGCGCTTCGTAGGGGGTTTTTCCGCGGGCCAAGGCTGTGATTTCCTGAACCGCGCGAGGCGACTCGAGCGGATCGCCGTATACGGCCCGGACGACAACGCGTCCGGCGCGGGCTTCCCGGGCCAGCTCCGCGGCTGTTTCCTGCGCGGAAAGCGAAGTCTTCTGTTCAATAAGCCGCAACCGGGCGTCCGGCTTGAGAAACCGGCGGAGGCGAATCGGGAAAGGACTTTCCGCCGCGACTGTGTCGGCGCAGCGAAGAAGGTCGCGCGCCCGGGCCGTCAGCTCCTCCGGCGCGCCGAAGCCGATCCCGATCCAAAACACCTTTCCTTCAGTCGATCTCATCGACATGCAATCTACGGAAGCCCGTCGCAGGGGGCAAATGCGCGGCGATCCGCCGTTGCGGGCGCGCTTACAGATGCTACCTTCGGCGCGAGGCGGCTGGCGCGCGGTTGCGCTCTTTGCGGATTGGTATCGCAGCCCGCGAAAGGGAACAGACGGATGCGATTGGGTATCGGGAAAATCAGGCGTCGAAAGGGTTGGGGGATCGTTTTCACTCTCGAGGCGGAGGAGCCGGGTTGAAGCGCCCAATTTGTTCCAGTTGTTGAGATGCCGACTTCAGCGCCCATCCATTACGATCCGGCTGCGGCCTTGGCGGCGGGTCTTGCGGCGATAGCGCTCCTAGCATGGGCGTTCTGGCCGGCCAAGGGATTATGGGCTTGGTGGCGGCGGCTGCGCCGCGCCGGGGCTCGCGTGGAGGCGGAGGACGCCCTCAAGCATATCTGCCTGGCGGAGTTGGAAGGCCATGAGGCCACACCCCAAAGCGTCGCCGGCGCGGTCCAGATCAGCCTCGGCCGCGCGTTGGAGGCGGTGGAGAGGCTCGAAAGAAGCGGCCTTGTCCGAACGGATCGGGGGCGTTTAAGGCTGACCGATCCCGGCCGCCGTTACGCTCTTCAAATCATCCGCGCGCATCGACTTTGGGAAAGCCAATTGGCCGAGCGGACGGGGCTGCCGGAGCATGAATGGCATGCGCAGGCGGAGGCGGCGGAGCACCGGCTTTCCCCGGAAGATCTGGACCGGCTCGCCGCCCAACTCGGCCATCCGACTCACGATCCGCACGGCGATCCGATTCCCACTTCGGACGGGCGGCTGCGTCCGCCGCCGGGCAAGCCGCTGACCGCGTTTGAGCCGGGCGGCGCGGTTCGCGTTGTCCATATTGAGGACGAGCCCGAGTCAACCTACGCACAACTAGTCAAGCTGGGGCTTTATCCGGGGCAATCCCTTCGGATCATCGGGAAGAACGAGCGGGAAATCACAGTTCGCGACGGCCGGCGGGAAATCCGAATTCCGCGCCTGGCCGCGGCGAACCTCACTGCGGAGGCCGTTCCCGCGCCGGAGGAGGCCGCTGGTTGGGTTGGACTGGATTCTGTGGACCGAGGGCGGGAAGCGGTCATCCGCGTTCTTTCGCCTGCTTGCCGAGGGTTGGCGCGGCGGCGTCTTCTCGATCTGGGCGTCCTGCCGGGAACGCGCATCCGCCGGGAGTTGGAAAGCCCCACCGGCCAGACCGCAGCCTATCTGGTTCGTGAAACGTTGATCGCTCTTCGTAGGGATCAAGCCGCGCGCATTCTGGTTGAGCCCTTGCCGGAGAAGAGCCCCGCGGCCGCCTCATGAAAAACGCCGCTTCCTCAAACTTGGCATGCAAAAGCTGTCCCCGACGCGCGGGAGGCAAGCTCCAGCGCTTTGGACTCGATCTGGAAAAGTGGGACTACGTCGTCGCGCTTGCCGGAAATCCCAACACCGGCAAGAGCACCGTGTTCAACGCCCTTACCGGCCTCCGGCAACACACTGGGAACTGGCCCGGAAAGACGGTGACTCGGGCTGAGGGCTCTTTCGCTTACGGGGGCAGCCGGTACAAGCTGGTGGACCTGCCCGGCGCGTATTCCCTGCTGGCGGCAAGTCCGGACGAGGAAACCGCGCGCAACTTCCTCCTTTTCGGCAAGCCGGACGCCACGGTCGTCGTGGTGGACGCCACCCGGTTGGAGCGGAATTTGAACCTTGTCCTTCAGATCCTCGAAATCGCCGACCGCGTCGTGGTTTGCGTCAACCTGATTGACGAGGCCGAGCGGCAAGGATTGCGAATCGACGCCAGGCAGCTTGCGCGGGACCTGGGCGTGCCGGTCGTTTTGACCGCCGCCAGAAGCGGCCGCGGCCTGGAGGAGCTGCTTCAGGCAATCGAAGGAGTCGCCGGCGGGAAAACCGTTTGCCGCCCCAAAAGGGCGTTGCCTCTGCCCGAACCGGTCCGGCGCGCCGTGGGCGCCCTTGTGCCGAAGCTTCGGGCGCTCTATCCCGAGTTGCCCAACGCGGCATGGGTGGCCTTGCGGCTTCTGGACGGGGACGATCGCGTGATGAGGGCAGTGCGTTCGGGCGTTTTCGACGCCACGGAAGGAGAATCCGTCGCTTCGCCGCCGACCGCCTCGCCGGAAGCGGAGGAGATCCTTCGGTTGGCTGAGGCCGCGCGCGCCGATCTGGGCGCGGAGCTCCATGATCAGGTGGCGCAGGCGCTGTTCGAGCGGGCCGGCGAGATTGCGGCCCGAACCGTGATTCGCCCCCAAGACAAGCCGCCTTATTCCCTGGAGCAGAAGATCGATCGGATGGTGACCAGCCCCGTTTGGGGGCTGCCGATCATGTTGCTGCTCTTCGCATTGGTTTTTTGGCTGACCATCGTGGGAACCAACTATCCCTCCGCTTTGTTGAGCGATCTGCTGGTGGACCGGGGGCCTTCTTGGCTTCATGGACTGGCTGGAGCAGCGGGGCTGCCGCAGTGGCTGCAAGGCCTCCTTATCGACGGAGCCTATTTGACTACCGCGTGGGTGGTCAGCGTCATGCTTCCGCCGATGGCGATTTTCTTCCCTCTGTTCACCGCGCTTGAGGACTTGGGATATCTGCCGCGGGTGGCGTTCAACCTGGACGGCCTTTTTCAAAAGGCGGGTGCGCACGGCAAGCAGGCGCTGACAATGATGATGGGGTTTGGCTGCAACGCGGCGGGCGTGATATCCACGCGCATCATCGACAGCCCCCGGGAGCGCCTTATCGCCATGATCACCAACAACTTCGCCCTTTGCAACGGCCGCTGGCCCACGCAGATCATCCTGGCATCGCTGTTTATCGGCGCGTTGGTTCCCTCATGGGCGGCCGGTCTGGTCTCCGCCGCGGCGGTGGTGGGCGTGGCGTTGCTCGGCGTAGCTCTTTCTTTTGTCGTCTCCTGGGGTTTGTCCCGCACGCTGCTCCGCGGCGAGCCTTCGGCGTTTACGCTGGAACTGCCCCCTTATCGGCCGCCTCGGCTTCTGCCCATTCTCTATCGCTCGCTGATCGAGCGCACCATCTTCGTTCTCTGGCGGGCGATGGTCTTTGCCGTCCCGGCGGGGTTGGCCGTTTGGATCATCAGCAACGTACATGTGGGAAGCGTCACGCTTGCGGAGAAGCTCGTAAGCTGGCTGGACCCGATCGGGTTCCTCATCGGTCTCAACGGGGTGGTTCTTTTGGCCTATATCGTGGCGATCCCGGCCAATGAGATCATCCTGCCCACCGTGCTCATGCTCACGGTTCTTGCGAACCACATGACGGGGGTTGGAGCCGGCGCGGGCGTCCTGTTTGAGCAGGAAGGAGGGCAGTTGAAGAGCATCCTGGAGGCGGGCGGCTGGACAGTGTTGACCGCGGTAAACGTGATGCTCTTCAGTCTGATCCACAATCCTTGCAGCACCACGATCTACACGATTTACAAGGAGAGCGGCAGCGCGCGCTGGGCGGCTATTGCGACCCTTCTCCCATTGGGCATGGGTTTTGTGGCGACGTTCTTCGTCGCTCAGCTCTGGCGTCTGCTGGCGGGCTGGTGAACCCGCCAGCAGACAGCTCGTCTCGCCTTCCCCTATAGCGGGAAAGGCAGAAGGCCTACCGCGGTCCCGGCGGGCAATGCTCTTCGAGGAACCGCGTCAGCAGCCCGAACAGATGGCGGCGCGTGTTGGGACCCTCGTAAATCGAGTGGCTCCGCCCGGGGTAAGCCATCATTGTAAACGGCTTGTTCCAGGCGATCAGCTCGTTGATCAGCGCCTCCATGCCTTGGTAATGGACGTTGTCGTCGCCTGTGCCATGGACCAGCAGGAGGTCGCCGCGCAGGTTCTTGGCGAAGGTGATGGGCGAGCCGAGCCGGTAGCCTTCCGGATTGTCGTCCGGCAGCCCCATGTAGCGCTCCTGGTAGATCGTGTCGTAAAGCCGCATGTTGGGCACCGGGGCCACCGCCATGCCTGTCTTGTAAAGGTCCGGATACCGGAACATGGCATTGAGCGTCATTGAACCTCCGCCGCTCCAGCCCCAAACGGCGATTCGGTCCCGGTCCAGCCATGGCCATTTGTGCAGGATGGCGCGGACGGCGCGCGCCTGATCTCGCGAGGCCAACACGCCCATCTTCCCGTAAATGCACTTGCGCCATTCGCGGCCGCGGGGCGCGGGCGTGCCCCGATTGTCCACGCTCAACACCACGTAGCCTTCCTGAGCCAACATCCGGTGCCACATGGCGTTGCGGCCGCCCCAGCGGTTCAGGACGGTTTGCCCCGCCGGCTCGCCGTAGACATGGAAAAGCGCCGGGTACTTGGCTCCTGGACGCCGCTGAGCGGGCCGGATGTACCAGCCGTCCAGCTTCACGCCAGGCTCGGTTTCCACCCGGAAGAACCCGGTTTCCAATTTGGGCTCCAGCTCGGCCAGGCGCTTTTGAAGGGACTTATTTTCTACGAGCGTCCGCACGGTCCGGTGGGCGGGCAGCTCGATCAGCTCGGTCTTCGGCGGCATGTCGAATGTGGACCAGGTATGGAACGCCCAGCGGCCGTCAGGCGAGATATTGTAGCTGTGCGTTCCGCGTTGATTTTTGGGAGTGACGCGCTGCGCCTGCCCCCCGCGGCAGCGCACTCGATAGAGATAACGCTCAGTGGGGTTGTCCGGCGAGGCGATGAAGTAAATCCACCCGGCCTTCTCGTCCACCCGAACCGTCTTGATGACGTCGTAATCGCCCCGCGTGATCCGCCGCCACTTGCCGGTGCGCGCGTCGATCCGATAGAGGCGCGCCCAGCCGTCGCGCTCGCTTTTCCAAAGGAAGGCCTTGCCGTCCTCAAGCCATTGCCAATCGTCGCATACTTCCGTCCACGCCGGGTCGACGTCTTCGGTCAGTTTCCGCGCCTGTCCGGTGGTCGCGTCGGCCACATAAATGGCGTTGGTGTTCTGTCGTCGGTTCAGATACTGAATCAGCAGCCGCTTTCCGTCCGGAAACCACATGAGCCGGGCCGGGTAATGCTCGCGCGGGTCGCCGGGGAGCCGGATCCAAACCGGCTTCCCGCCCTCGGCGGGGACCACCCCGATCCGAGCGGCGGAGTTGCGCGTGCCCGATTTGGGGTAGGGGATGGGGATCAATTTGGGATAGAGCCCGGCTGTGTTGTTGATCAGGTAGAAAACGCCGACCCCTTCGGTGTCCAGTTGCCAGAACGCGATTCGGCTTCCGTCGGGGCTCCACTGGAACCCTTTGCGCAGGGAAAGCTCCTCTTCGTAAACCCAATCGAAGGTTCCGTTGATGACATGTTCGGAGCCGTCCTGAGTCAGCGGCGTGATCTTGCCCGTCACTGCGTCTTCCACGTAAAGATTGTGGGCGCGGACGTAGGCCACGCGGCGGCCGTCCGGGCCGAACTCGGCGAACATCAACGTCGACGGCGGCGCGTCCCCGCCCAGCTTGCGCAGCTCCCCGCTGGTCAGGTCCAGGACCCAGTAGTCTCCGCGCGTGTTTTGCCGCCATACGCGCTTGCTGTTTGTGTAGATCAGGAGCCGCGACTCCCGGCGGTTCAGGACATATCTCTCCACGGACAGCAGCCCGCTGTCCCGACCCGGAATCAGCCGCTGCGATGGGAGGAAAAGCGTTCCCTTGCCGGTTTCCGGATCGATCTCTTCCAAATCGCGCCCTGGCCGGCCGTCACGCGCGCCGGTCCAGCGCAGGTACTTGCCCGAGGCCCGCCACTTCACGCCGCCGTAGCCTGCGGCGCCGTAGCGTCCCTGAAGGAGGAGCTTGTCCAGCGTGATCCGCTCGCCCGCGGCGGCGGAAACGATCGCCGCCCCGAGGAGAGCGCATCCCAGGGTTAGGTTTCTTCCGCCTTTTTGTCCGGCGAGGCCGAACAGGCCGCGCCGCCGATGGATGGGGTTTAGCGTGCGCATAACTTTTCTTTTTCCATGTCGGTTTCTGTCGGAACAAACGCTGTTTCGGCCTTTTCAATCGCTTCGTTCCCAACTCCAGATTAAGACCCGCCGGGTGCGCTCGCGCACCTTGCACAGCTCGCCGATTCGCAGACCTTCCACCCAGAAAATCAGGCCGTCTTCACGCGCGGCCACCGCCAGCTCGCGGCGGCGGGCGGCGGGGATCTTGGCGTTGGTGAACAGATCCTGAAGCTTCGTCGGGACGGCGGCGCCGATGGGTCGGAACCGATCTCCAGGCTGCCAGTGGCGTAGGATCGCCCGCGCGCCCACCGCGTCGGCGTCGAACCATTCTTTCCCTTCCCGTCTAGGGGGCGGCCTGCGCCACCGACCCGTTTGCCGCAGCGCCCAGCGGACGCGCAGGCCCCCGAACTCGACGCGGCCTCTTTGGCCGTGAAAGGAAATCAACGCGCGTTCCCTCCGGAATTGGAGCGGGCCAACCTCTTCGAAACGGAGCATTCCCGACGGCTCCCGCCACACGTGCAGCCCGCGTCGGATCATAACCCGCCGCTCCGGATGCCGCCGCAGTTCCTCCACCACGTCGTATCCCGGATCGAAAGTCAGCCGCAAAAGCTGTTCGTACACGACGCGCCTCTGAAGCGCCGGATGCAACGCCTCGAACGGAGGCGCGCCCGACTCGAGCCATCGCCGGGCCGATTCGCCCACCCAGTCGGCTTCCGTGCCCAGCAGCTCGGCCACGCGGAGAATCACCCGATACAGCCCCGGCTGGAACTCCTCTTCAAGCAAAGGGATCAGGATGTGACGAACCCGGTTCCGGAGAGCCCGCGTTTCGTGATTGGTGCGGTCTTCCCGCCAGCGAAGGCGCCGCCTCTTTGCGTATTCTCTCAACTCCTCCCGACGCAGCTCCAGCAGGGGACGCGCAATCCGCAGCTCCGGGTCCGCCGGCGAGCGTCCCCCGGGCCGCATGCCCGAAAGGCCTTCGCTCCCCGCGCCTCGAAGGAGGCGAAGGAAAAAGGTCTCCACCTGATCGTCCGCCTGGTGAGCCAAGGCGATCGTTCGCGCTCCCGCCGCGCGCGCGGCCTCCGCGAGAAAGCGATGGCGCAATTGCCGGGCGGCCATTTCCACGGAAATCCCGCTCTCACGCGCCGCCCGCGCCACGTCCGCTTCGTCCCGGGTGAATCCGACGCCCAACGTCTCGGCGGCTTGCCGCACCAGCTCCTCGTCCCGGTCCGCGTCCGCTCCCCGAAGGCGGTGGTTGAAATGGGCGGCTACGATTGACCACCCGTGTCTCGGCGCCAGACGACACAACGCGTCCAACAGAACCATGGAATCCAAGCCGCCGGAGACGCCCGCCACGACCGTCTCGCCGTCATCGATGAGCTTCCGTTCGCGGATCGCTCGCTCCGCCTCCGCTTCGACCGGCTCCATTATGAGCAGTTTGCCAGGCGGCGGCTGAAATGTCACGATTCTCCCGTCTCATGCGATTTTCTCCGGGGCTTCAGCAATTTTTTGGGCTTCCTTTTGCTCCCGCCGCCCGCATTTCATGGCATTTCTTGGGGCTCATCGAATCCCGGCCCCTTCTGGATTCTCTGTTCAATATGCCCCGAGAACCCCCATGGATTGGGGGCGGAGCCGGAAAATTCCTCAGTTGCTCCAGCGGGCAAAGCGGCTATTATCTGAAGAGAGTTCGGAGAAGCCCCGTCGAAACAAGGTCAACAAAAAGGAGAGGAAGGAGTTATGAAAACGTACACAAGGCGCGATTTCTTGAAGCGAACCGCCGGCGCGACGGCCCTGGGCATGGCCGCGCCGGAGTTGTTGGGGGCGGAGGGCTCGGCCGAAGCCCTCCAAATGGCCGTCGCTCGGTGGAAGGGCGCGAAGCCGGAGGACGAGCCGAAGGTGGAGGAGATCGCAGAGAAGCTTACCCGAAATGCGCTGACCGCTTTGGGCGGCATGAAGCGATTTGTCAGTCGGGGGGATGTGGTCTGGATCAAGCCGAACATGTCCTGGGACAGGAAGCCGGAGCTGGCGGCGAATTGCAATCCGGCCGTAATCGCGGCGCTGGTTCGGCTTTGCCTCGAGGCTGGGGCGAAGAAGGTCAAGGTGGGCGACAACACCGTGACCCCCGCCCGCTATGCCTATGCCAACAGCGGCATCGCCAAAGCCGCCAAGGAGGCGGGCGCCGAGGTTGTCTATCTGGACAACAGCCGCTTCAGGGAGATGAACCTGAAAGGCGAGCGGGTTAAAACCCTGCCGGTGTATCCGGAGATCGTGGAATCGGACCTGGTTATCAACGTCGCCGTGCCCAAGCACCATGTGCTGAGCAAAGCCACGTTGTGCATGAAGAATTACATGGGCGTGGTGCGAAGCCCGCACCGGCGGAGCTTCCATCAGGACATTCCCACTTGTCTGGCCGACCTGACCCGCTTCATGAAGCCGCGGCTGAGCGTGATCGACGGCATTCGCACCCTAATCGCCCATGGTCCCTCGGGCGGAAATCCGAAAGACGTCCGGATGAAGCCGACCGTGGCGGCGGGCGTGGACATTGTGGCTTTGGACGCGTTCGGCGCGGAGCTGCTCGGAGTCAAGCCTTCCGAGATTCGCACGATCGTGAAAGGCGAAGAGGCTGGTTTGGGCAAGATGGACTACCGGTCGCTTCGGCTTAAGGAGTTGGCGCTGTCTTAGGGAGGGGCGGATGAAGGGACGCAAGTCGGGGACGCGGACCCAGTTCCGCCGGGCGACGCAGCTGGCTTTCCTTGTTTTATTCTTTGTTCTGGTATTCGCGGCTCGGCCTGAACCGGGC
>JAGHDA010000271.1 GCA_021160185.1 Verrucomicrobiota bacterium | reverse complement strand
TTGCTGGTGCGGTACAACATAAGGGATTTCTTCGGGAGGAGAGCATGGTGGCTCTTGCCGACGACGGTTGCGATCGTTGGGATATCACTGCTCAGCGGCCATCGATCAGTAATAATCTTTCCCGCGTTTACTGTGATCTTGGTGGCTTGGAGCCAGCGCTTTCTTCGGCCGAAGAATCTTGTTATTGCAGCCGTAGCGGGCGTTATGCTTGCCTCCGCCGCCTATATCACCGCTCCGCGCCTCCCATTGGCGGCTCAGCGGGCTCTTTCCTTCCTTCCGGGAATCAAGATTGACAGCCAGGCGGCGCAAGACGCGAGAATGACTTGGTTCACGCGCCGTGTGCTGTTCAGTCTCGGATTGGAGATGGCTCCCCGTTATTTGCTGGTGGGCCGTGGATTCTCAAAATTTCTCGATCGGCCTCGAAGAGAACCTGATGTGATTCCTTACTACTTGGAGGAGGGGACGTTTTTCAATGGGCTTGTGGGCTTGCTTGTCAATACAGGCCTTGCTGGAACGATAAGCATGTTCCTTTTCATGTACGGCGGCCTTCGTCTTGCGTGGAGGATTACTAAGCATATCCGTCGCTACGGAGCGGAGGACTCCTTTGCGCGAGCAGCCTCTCTGATGAGCGCGAACTACATGGTTAATGTTTTGACATTCCTTTTCCTTCATGGGAACGCCGAGTGGGCGATGAAGTACTTCTCCGTGTTAGGCGGGATGTTAATTGTGGCCTCTCGCATCCTTGAGAGACGTGAGGAGGAAGCCGCTGCCGGGGCGGCGGCGGAGGCGACCGGCGCTGAGGAAAGCGCCCTGGAAAAGGATGTTCCCGCTCGCGAGCCGCTCGCGCAGCCGACCTGAGCGGGGCGTTTGTCATATTTCGTCCTGTTCCAGCCTGGCCAGAACTTCCGGATCCCGCACATCCGCCCATCGACCCAGGATTTCCAGGCCTGCGATCGGAAGACCGCCCGCGGCCATTGCCCGGATGGCGTCGGTCAACTCATATTCTCCGCGCGGCGAGGGGCGAACGTCGGCAATGTAGTCGAACAGAGCCGGATCGAAGATGTAAATCCCCGCGTTGTACCAGAACGGTCCTTCTTTCCGAAGACGGCCTTGGCGTTGAAGGGCCGCCACCTCCTCGGGGCTCGGTTTTTCGAGCAGGTCGCTCATGAGGAAGTTGTCATTGAAGAGGACCAG
The DNA here is from genome assembly GCA_021160185.1 of Verrucomicrobiota bacterium. GTDB lineage: Bacteria > Verrucomicrobiota > Verrucomicrobiia > Limisphaerales > CAZBKV01 > JAGHDA01. The sequence continues at coordinate 1,885 of JAGHDA010000271.1, read as the reverse complement.
TCCCCCTTTGGCGATCTCTTCGCCCCGCGTGACCGTGATCAACCCTCCGAACCGCCCCTGGCTGAAGCGTTCCACCATGGAGGCATAGGGAGCGGGGCGCGCCAGGATGTCGCCGTAGCTGAGGAGAAATGGTTCTGTCCCGACGAATTCGCGCGCGGGTTCGACGGCCTTGGCGGTTCCGGGAAGATCCCCTTGGGTTCCGTAGGCGATCCGCGCGTCCCAGCGCCCTCCATCGCCGAAATGTTCCCGAACGACTTCCGCCCGGTACTTTGTGACTATGAAAAACTCCCTTATTCCTGCATCGAGAAGGCCCTCCAGGATCCATTCAAGGATCGGCTTGCCGCGCACTGGAAGCATGGGCTTAGGCGCCTCGCGGGTGAGTTGTTTCATCCGCGTGCCTCTGCCTGCGGCGAGGATGACGGCTTTCATGGCGGGCAAGGGGTGAAAAGCCCGCGGGCGGGGAGCGCGCCGCCGCCCGCGGGGGATTGTTCAGGCTCCGAACTTGTCGAACATTAGGGCGTTGGCCTGCATGAGCCGCAGGAGATATTTTGCTTCGAACACTCCCAACGAGCCGAGGTTGGCCCCTGTTTCTGTGAAACGCTCCAGCTTGTCGTTGCCGCTGTAGCGGGAATGGAGGAGCACAGGCTGCGGGTGCCAGGAATGGCCTTTGATCGGACACGGGGTGGAATGGTCCCCGGTGATGGCGAGCACGTCGGGCTTTTTCCGGAGCAGGATCGGCAGCGCGGCGTCGAATTCTTCGATCGCCTTCTTCTTGGCCTCGAAATTGCCGTCTTCGCCGTATTTGTCGGTGTATTTGTAGTGGATGAAAAAGAAATCGTAGTTGTCGTATTCGGCGAGGTAGCGCTCGAACTGTTCGCGGATCGTCTCCGGCCCCTCGATTTTGACCATGCCCACCAGTTGGGCGAGGCCCTTGTACATCGGGTATACTGCAAGGCAGGCCGGCTTGAGTCCGTAGCGGGTTTCGAAGGCGGGGATATTCGGTTTCTTGTCGATGCCTCGCATCAGAAAACCGTTGGCCCTCTTCTCTCCTTGAAGCAGAGGCAGGGCGGCTTTGTAAAAGTCCGCCACGAGCTTGGCGGTTTTCTTCTGCTTGGCGTTTTTGGGGTCGAGAGGTTTCGCCTCCAGGATCGGCTCGCCGACGCGGCCGGGGTCGGTGTCGGTCAACGGAGCGTCGAGGCCTGCGCCGCGGAAGATCACTACGAACCGATGCTCCTTGCCGGGGCGGATGATCACCTCAGCGCTCCCTATTTTTTTGATCTTCTGTTTGAGGAGGGCGCAGAGTCGTTCGCATTCTTCGGTGGGGATGCGGCCGGCGCGCCGGTCGGCCACCAGGCCGTTTTCGTCCAGGGTGCAGAAATTGCAGCGAACGGCGATGTCGCCCTGTTTGAGCTCCAGGCCCAGGCCAAGCGCTTCGATCACGCCGCGGCCGACCTGGTACTCGATTGGGTCATAGCCGAAGAGAGCGAAGTGGCCGGGACCGCTGCCTGGGGTGATGCCTGGAGCGACCGGGATCATTCGGCCCTGCGCGCACCCTTGAGCCGTCAAGGCGTCCAGATTCGGCGTGCGTGCGGCTTCCAAAGGGGTCATGTTGCCGTTTTCCGGCAAAGCGATGTCGCCCAGGCCGTCCAGCACCACCAGGGCCAACTTGGCCTGCGTTTTAACAGTGAGCTGACTGTAAAGATTGTCCAGATTCATCTTCGGTTTCGTAGCCGGCGCGGCGGCCGGTTTTTTTCGAGTTCGTGTCTTCTCGTTCGCCATATCCGTAATTTGGGATAGTGGGCGCGTCGAGGGCCGGCGTCAACGCGGATCGCTCGACGGCCGGTTGGCGGCCTCCGTTTCCAAAGCCTTCCGCGTTGTTTCGATC
>JAGHDA010000425.1 GCA_021160185.1 Verrucomicrobiota bacterium | reverse complement strand
TCCCTGCGTCCGGTTTCACGAGGCCGCTTTTTCAGAGCGGCCTCTTTTTTGTTTTCCCGGATCGCGCCCTCAGCCGAGTCGGCTTCGGATCAGGAGCAAATAGGCTAAGAGCATTGCTGAGACCACGTAGAGGGTTTTGGATACTTCCCGGCCGCGTCCGGCCAGCACTTTGACCAAAGGATAGCCGACCAAGGCTAGAGCCAGCCCGTCGCTGATCGAGTAGGTCAGGGGAATGCCGATCACCGCCCCAAAGGCGGGCAGCGCTTCGGAGGCGTCGCGCCAATCAATCTTGCAGACGGCGCGCATCATCAACGCGCCGACCGCGACCAGCGCCGGAGCAGTGATCGGCGGGTAGCTGGCCACCATGCTGATCACCGGACTGAAAAACAGCGCCGCCAGAAAGAGGACGCCCACCGTGACCGCCGTCAGCCCCGTCCGGCCTCCTTGTTCTACGCCGGCCACGCTTTCGATGAAGCTGGTCACCGTGCTCGTTCCCATCGCCGCGCCCGCCACCGTGCCCGTTGCGTCCGCCAGAAACGCCTGATTCGCCCGCGGGAGCTTCCCTTCCCGCATCAGCCCCGCCTCGGAGGCCACCCCGACCAGCGTCCCCATCGTGTCGAACAGATCCATGATGAAGAACACCAGAACGAAAGGCAGCATCTTCCACGAGAGCGCGGCGAGGATATCCATTTTCAGGAAGGTGGGGGCCATCGAAGGCGGCGGTCCCACCACCCCTTCGGCCCACCGGAAACGCTCCATCAACATCGAGTCGCGCACTCCGGCAAGCCCCCCGACCGCGGCGACCTGTTCCGCCAGCAGCCGAAGCGCCGCGGCGAGGCCGGCGGCGCCTAGAATGCCCCACAAGATCGCGCCGCGCGTCCCCCGCGCCAGCAGCGCCGCAGTCAAGCTTAGGCCGAAAAAAAACACCAGCATGTCCGGAGAAAGCAGCTTCGGGCTGAGACGCGCGCCGTCGGCGTGGGTCTGGATCACCCCGGCGCTGTGCAGGCCGATGAACGCGATGAAGAGGCCGATGCCCACCGCAATCCCGCTCTTCATGCTCGGGCTGAGGGCCTCGAGCAGATACCGCCGCACTCCGAACAGCGAGATCACAAAAAAGAGAACCCCGGCTACGAACACCGCCCCCAACGCCGCGCGCCACGGCTCCGGATGCCCCATGCTTGCCGCGGCTGGAATCGCCGTCAGCACGAAGAAAAAGTTCTCGCCCATGCCCGGCGCCAAGGCGACGGGGTACTTTGCGACCAACCCCATGATCAGCGTGGCCACAGCCGCCGAGAGGCATGTGGCGGTTGTCACCGCTCCGAAATCCATGCCGGTCTTCGTCCCTGAGAGCGCCCCGGAAAGGACCGCGGGCTGGACGAAGATGATATAGGCCATCGTCAAAAAGGTCGCAACCCCGGCCAACACTTCGCGCCGGAAATTGGTTTCCCTAGCTTCGAACTCGAAGAATCGCGCCAAAGCTTTCATCTTTTTGCCCTCCCTTGTCGCGTCCGGGCGACGCCTGCGCCCGAGCGACGCCTGCGCCCGAGCGCGCTCATGACCGAATTCCCCTAATCCTGTTTTCGTCGATCCTTTGAGGCAACTTTGAAAACCCGCTTTCCCCGGCTTTCTGCGACGTTTCCCGCAAGGGCCGAAGCGTCGGTAAGATCCGCAAGGAGCGGAAGCGACGGGACAAAAAACTCTTCCCTCGAATCCGGCGGATCGAGGGAAGAGGAGCTTGTCAAAAGGTCTTCCTCGCCGGGAAACGCCCGTCAAAGGTTACTTCTCCGCGGCGCCGCTCGCTTCAAGCACGATGATCGATTTGGGCGGCATGCGGAGAACGATCGCGCCGCCGTCGATCCGAGCCTCGCCGAAAGGCGCCGGCTTCACGTAGTCGGGCCGGTCGAAGGTGTTGTGCGCTTGCATCTCCGGCGCGGTGAGGATGCGGCCGGAGACACGGCCGGGCCGGAAGCCTTCGAGTCGGCAGCGCGTGGGGGCGGGCCGGTTCGGATCCACATTGACCAGGGAAATATGGACCCGCCCCTGTTTGTCTTCAGACGCGGAAACGCTCACCTGGGGAATCTTCTCCCCGCCGAACGCATAGTCCGGGCATTCGACGGCTGCGGGCAAATAGGTTGCCCCTTGATGGACCTTGTACATTTCGAAGACGTGGTAGGTCGGCGTGGTCAGCATGCGGGGGCCGTCGGTAAGGATCATGGCCTGGAGCACATTGACCGTTTGGGCGATGTTGGCCATGCGCACCCGGTCGGCGTGGCGGTGGAAGATGTTCAGGGTCAGCGCGGCGACCATGGCGTCCCGGAGGGAGTTTTGTTGGTAGAGGAAGCCCGGGTTGGTTCCCGGTTCTACGGCGTGCCAAGCGCCCCACTCGTCGACGATCAAGGCGACGCGTTTGCGCGGATCGTAGCGGTCCATGATGGCGATGTGCCGGCGCAGAAGCTCCTCCATGCGCAGCGCGTTGCGGAGCTGGAAGAACCAATCCCCTTCGTCGAATCGCGTGGCGGAGCGGCTCTTCTTGCCTGAGCCGCAGTAGTAATGGAGAGAAAGCCCGTTCATGTAGCGGCCCGCATCCCGCATCAGGACTTCGGTCCAGCGGTAATCGAAGCTGTTGGCCCCGCAGGCGATTTTGAAGACGCGGTTGCCCGGATAGCTGCGCACATAGGTCGCATACCGGCGGAAGAGACGGGCGTAGTACTCGGGAGTCATGTTGCCGCCGCAGCCCCAGTTCTCGTTGCCGATTCCCCAATAGCGGATCTTCCACGGTTCTTCGCGGCCGTTGGCCCGGCGCCAATCGGCCATGGGACTCCGCCCTCCATAAGTGGTGTACTCGACCCAATCGGCCAGCTCTTGAACCGTCCCGCTGCCCACATTGGCGCAGAAGTAAGGCTCGGCGCCGAGTTGTTCGCAGAGATCCATGAACTCATGCGTGCCGAAATGGTTGTTTTCGAGCACGTTGCCCCAGTGGACGTTGAGGATCGGTTTGCGACGGTCCCGCGGCCCTACCGCGTCCTTCCAGTGATAGGTGTCCGCGAAACAACCGCCGGGCCATCGCAGGACCGGCGGATGCAGTTTCCTCAAGGCCTGCACGACATCGACGCGAATCCCGCGCACATTGGGAATGGGAGAGTCTTCCCCCACCCAGTAGCCGCCGTAGATGCAGCGGCCCAGGTGTTCGGAGAAATGGCCGTAGATGTTGCGGTTGATGGTCGGTCCCGGCTGATCGGCGCGAATCGTCACAGCCGTCTCGGCGGCTTGGAGTTCGCCGGCGAAAGCCAACGCCGCCGCCGCGATCGCCGCGGCCGCTTTCCCGCTTCTCGCGCTTCGGCCCGGCGGCCGATCTTCTTTCGACGCGATTGATTTCATGGAGCCCATGATTTCTAAATGTAGTTAAGCAAGCAAGGGAAAAATCGGCCTTGACGCCCGCGCCCCGCGCGGTCCGGCCGCAAGAGCTTACCGCGCTTGCCGTTCTTGAGGCGCTTGGCTCGCCATCGCCCGCCAGATCGCCGGCCAGAAGATCTCGGCGATTCGGGTATGGCCCGCGTTGTTGGGATGGATCCCGTCAAAGGAAAACAGGCGGTTGATTTCGCTCTGAGAGGAGAGGCCGTCGAACATGCGGCCAATGTCCACCAGTTGCGCCCCGTACCTGGCCGCCAGTTGTCTGAAGACCGCGTTGAACCGAGCCGTCCGTTCCGGTCCCACGTTGCGGCGGCGCTTTTCGATGTTCGGCAGGCGCAGGGAGAACGCCGGGAAACGCCGGCCCGGCGGCATGAGCGTGATCACAATGGCTGCTCCGGTGCGGGCGCGAAGCTCGCGAAGCGTGAACTCCACATTTTCCCGGACCTTCTCGACCGGAACGCCGTATTGCAGGTCGTTCATGCCGGAGGTGTAGGTGATCAGGTCCGGGCGGCATTGGAGAGCTTCGGGAAGCTGGACTTCGAGCGCATGCTGTGTGGTGGTTCCTCCCACTGCCAGGTTGCGCACGCGCGCGCCGGGGATGAAAGCGCGCAGCCGGTCTTGGATCAGGTAGACCCAACCCCGACTGGCCGGGCTTGCGCCGCCGCCCTGGGAAATGCTTGCGCCCATGGCCGCATAGACAAACTGCCCTTCGGTGTATGGCGGAGGCTTGTACGCTCTGAGCGCCGCCTCGATCGCGCGCAGATCCCGGATCAAACGACTCCGGTTGCGCGTCCTGTTGTACCGAGCGAAGGCGGCTTCCATCGCCAGATCGACCTCATGCATGTCCATCCCCTCGCCGAGCTTTTGGAAGTAGAGGCCCTTGAACTGCTTGAGGCGCTTGTCGAACAGCAGCGGTTGCGTGATCACGCGAAGGAGAAATCGGTCGCTCCGGAATTGTTGAGGCCAAAACTCAAGGCTTCGCGCGCCCAGACCGGCCGGGTGAAGCGCGTTTTGCGCGGATTGAATCTGCGCCGCCGCGGAGGCGTCTGAAAGGCCTGCAGCCCAAGCGGCAAGAAGCGCGACCAACGCGCCGTGTGCTTTCTGCTTTTTCATGACCGAACCTCCTGGCACTGGCGGCCAAAGCAAACCCCGCTTTTCAAGTGATTTTACTTTCTTCCAACCCGGCTTGGGGCGGGATTGTTTCACTCAATGGACCTTGCCATGGGGGGCAGGGCGGGTTTGGGCTTTCCGACCCGGCGTCGAGAGGTTGAGGCCGCTCCGAGAGGCGGGCTTGCCAAGTCGCGCCAGGCTGCATTGAATTGCTTGATGCGCAAGTTTGTTCTCATTTCGGTCGCCGCTGTGGCGTCGGCGATGTCGGCGGTTCCCGCAGGCCGAGCCGCCGCGGCGTCGCCTGGTCGAGGGACAAGCCTTTCTATTGTGGGTGGTCGCTGGCATTTGAACGGCCGGATCACCTATCCTGGCGCCGACGCCGAGGGGTTGTTGTTGAATGTCCGCATGGTGAACGCGACCTTCGAGGATCGCCGCCGCCAGGACTTTGATCCTGACGCCAACGTCAGCCGATTCCTCGAGCGCCTTGCCGATTACGCCGCGCATGGCGTTCGCGCCGTCACGCTGAACCTGCAGGGCGGCATGCCGGGCTACGAAGGCGCGCTCAACTCCGCGTTCAACCCGGACGGCTCGCTCCGGAGCGAATATCTCCGCCGCGTGCGCCGGGTGATTGAAGCCTGTGATCACTTGGGAGTGGCGGTGATCCTAGGATGTTTCTATCAACGCCAGGATCAGACGTTGCGCGACGCCGCGGCCGTCCGGGCGGGCGTGGTCAACGCGGCGCGTTGGATCCGACGGCAAGGATGGCGACATGCGGCCCTGGAGATCGCCAACGAGTGGGGTCATCCCGGCTTCGACCACGATCTGCTGCGCCGGCCGGAGGGCCAGGTCGAGTTGATCCGCCTGGCGCGGCGGGCTGCGCCGGACCTGCTCGTTTCCACCAGCGGGCTGGGCGACGGGCGTATGAACGAAGCGGTCGCCCGCGCCGTTGATTTTATCCTTATTCACTTCAACGGCACGCCGGTCGGCGAAATTCCTCGGCGCGTCCGGGCCTTGAAGCGTTACGGCAAGCCGATCGTATGCAATGAAGACGACAAGACCGGCGCGGAAGGAGCGGCGGCGTTGCGCGCTTGTGCAGCCAACGGCGCTTCCTGGGGTTTCATGCACAAGCGGCTCAACCAGTATCGGCCCTTCGAATTCCGCGGCGCGGCCGACGATCCGGCGGTGTATGCGGCTATGAAGGAACTAGCCTCTACGCGCCGCCTCGCCCGGCGCGCCCGCGGCCCGCTGCGCCGGCATCCGGACAATCCGCGGTATTTCGCCGACGATCTCGGCCGCACTGTATTCCTGACCGGCTCCCATACATGGAACAATTTCCAGGACATCTTGCCGGAGAAGGACGGGCGTCCGTTTGATTACAATGCGTGGTTGGACTTCATGGTCCGCCACGGCCACAACTTCATGCGGCTGTGGCGGTGGGAGCTGCTCAAGTGGGACACCAAGGCCAATCGCCAGGCGCAGCCCCGGCTGCTGCGCGCGCCCCTTCAGCCTTGGGCGCGAACCGGGCCCGGGCGCGCGCTGGACGGCGGTCCGAAGTTCGACCTGCGCCGATTCAACGAGGCCTACTTTCGACGGCTTCGGGAGCGCGTGCGGGCCGCGGGCGAGCGCGGCGTTTACACAGCCGTCATGTTGTTCGAGGGCTGGGGCATGCAGTTCGTCCCGGGCGCGTGGGAGGCCCACCCGTTTCATCCGGCCAACAACGTCAACGGCCTGAACCCGGACGCCAACGGCGACGGCCGCGGATTGGAAATCTACGAGCTGGAGCTGCCGAAGGCGCTGGCGTTTCAGGAGGCTTACGTCCGCAAAGTGATTGATACGGTAAACGACTTCGACAATGTGCTTTACGAGATTTCGAACGAAAATCACCCCGCTTCCACCGCGTGGCAATATCACATGATCCGTTTCATCCGGGAGTACGAGCGCTCCAAGCCGAAACAGCATCCCGTGGGCATGACCTTCCAGTATCGAGGCGGCAGCAATGAGACGTTGTTTCGCAGTCCGGCAGACTGGATCTCGCCGAACCCGCAAGCGCCCTCCGGGTTCAACTACCGCTACAATCCTCCCCCGGCTGACGGGCGCAAAGTAATCCTCGCCGATACGGATCATCTTTGGGGCGTCGGCGGCAACGCGGCTTGGGCGTGGAAAAGTTTCCTGCGCGGACTCAACCCGATTTTCATGGATCCTTACGACGGCTCGGTTCTCCGCCCCGGCAAGGATGCCGAGTGGGAGCGGATCCGGCGCGCGCTGGGCGCGGTGCGGCGGTTGTGCCGGGACGTGGACCCAGCCGCCTTGACGCCCCGTCCCGACCTGGCTGGGGGCGGATTCTGCCTGGCCGACCCGGGCTATGTCTATTTGGCGTGGGTCCCGAAGGGCAAATCAGTTCGCCTCGATCTGTCGGAGGCCCGCGGCTTCTTGAAAGCCGTGTGGGTCGACCCGATTCGAGGAGCCCGCCGAACCGGTCGACCGCTGAAGGGCGGAGGAATGCGGGAAATCCGTTCCGACCGCGATGCCGACGCGGTGCTGTGGCTGCAATGGATGAAAGAAGATTGAATGAGGGATCAGGAGACTTGCTTTGCCGCCGCGCTTGTGCCATGAAAAAGCGGCGCGGCCGATTGAGGAAACCGGCCGCACGGGGGCGCCCGTAGCTCAGCTGGATAGAGCATCTGCCTTCTAAGCAGAGGGTCGTGCGTTCGAATCGCACCGGGCGTGCCACTTTTTTGCCCGGGCACCTTCAACCGAAGCCATGCTGACGCTGGAATATCTGGCCGAGCTGTTCGCGCGCCGGCGGGAGGCGTACGACGCGGAGCCCGCCCCGGTCGCCATTCCGGGAACCGACCTTGTCCTCGGCGCCGGCCCCGCCATCATGGGCGTGATCAATCTTTCACCCGATTCCTGGTACCGGGAAAGCGTTTGCCTCAGCCCAAAGGCGGCAATCCGCCGCGGCCTGGTTCTCCAGGCCCAGGGCGTGGATCTGATCGACATCGGCGCCGAATCCACCCTTGCCAACGCCGCCCGAGCGGATGCGTCCCTTCAGGAAAGCCGCCTGAGGCCCGTCGTCGAAGAGCTCGCCGATCGCGGCGCGGTCGTTTCGGTCGAAACCTACCTTCCCCAAACCGCCCGCGTCGCCCTCCGCGCCGGCGCGCGCCTCATCAACCTCACCGGCATACGGCACGCCGATGCGATTTTCGAAGCCGCCGCCGAAGCCGACGCGGCCCTCATTCTCTGTTATGTTGAAGGGCCGGACGTGCGCGCCGTCGGCGAGTTCGAGCTGGGCTCCGATCCCGTCGACCGGATGCTCGCCTACTTTGAGCAGTGGATTGAACGGGCGCGGCGGCGCGGCCTTGATCGCCTTCTCGTCGATCCGGGGCTCGGCTTCTATTACCCCAACCTCCAGGACAGCGCAGCGCGGGTGAGCTACCAGATCCGCATGTTTCTGGAAACTTTCCGCTTGCGCGCGCTTGGGATGCCGGTCTGTCACGCTTTGCCGCACGCGTTCGAATACTTCGGGGAGGAAGTGCGCGCGGCCGAGGCGTTCTTCGCCGTCCTGGCCGCCTTGGGCAAGACCGACCTCTTTCGCACCCATGAAGCGGCCAAGGCGCGCGCCGTGCTCGAGACGCTGTCGGCCTTCTCGCCTTCTGTCTCCTAGGCGATCCAGAGACTTTCTTCAGGAAAGCGGCGGGGATCAGCCTTGCGCCGAGGGAACGCAGGGCCTAGGCTGAAAGGCGGCGAACCCGTTTCCGCGGCGCGCCCCCGTAGCTCAAGTGGATAGAGCAGCGGTTTCCTAAACCGCCGGTCCTGGTTCGAGTCCAGGCGGGGGCGCCAGCTTCGATTCATCGTCGAGAACGCTCGAAACAGCGGCGGGATGGCGCTGTTTTTCGCGGGCCGCTTTTTCTGGAAGAATTCCTCGAAAGCCCCTTGCGTTCCCGCTCCGAGGCGAAGCGAAGCCTCGAAAAAAATCCAAAAAAATTGTTTTTGAAGCTTGACGCGCCGTGTCGGAATTCTTACCCTGAGCATAGATTCCATCCCGCTCTATGCGGCAAGTTCTTTTGAAGTTTGCACATAGGGATGGAATCGGCGAAGAGGCCGACCGGCGGAGGCGATTCGTCGCGGCTTCAGTGAGTGCCGCCCCGTGCGATGCGGGGCGGCTATTCTTTACGCGCAAGCTTCATGAAGAAGCGTTCGCGCTTTCGGAAGATTCGGTCTTGGAACGGCGCGGGGCGGGGCGCGCGCCGACTTTCGGGACGGGCCGCAGCTCGTCAAGAAAGTGCCGGAGCGCGCGGATGGGGTGGCGCCAAGGCATTCGCGGTCCGACTTCGCGCATGATCTTGCGAGCCTGTTCCCACATTTCGCCGGAGTAGCAATGGATGGGGCATTTGGCGCAGGCGGGCTTGTTTTCCTGGAAAGGGCATCGGTCCAGGCGACGGGCGGCGTATTCGAGGAATCGGGCGCATTCCGGACAGAGAGCCTTTCCGTCCCCGCCGTGGCGGGCGCGGCAATAGAGCCTTGTCATGGCCCGCAAAGTTTCGAACTCCCTTCGCAGCCGGGGCCGCTGTTGGAAGAGCGCCTTTTCCGGTTCCATCGTCCGCGGAAAGTAAGCCCTCTTTTCATGGGGAACAAACGCTCCCGATGACGCGCCGGGACGCAAAAAGGGCGAGGCGCCGAGCCCCGCCCGTTGGGAAGCCGCAAACCGCGCGTTTTTTAGATGTTCTGGACTTTGACCTTCGGCGCGGCGTTCGGATCGATCGCGCGAAGGGCGTTGAGCGCGGCGGTTTTCACCTTCATAGCGGGATCGCTTTGGAACGCTTCCTTGAGCGCCGGCACGGCCTCCTTCGCGTCCGGCCCGATTTGTCCCAGCGCGTAGGCGGCCAGTTGGCGGACTACTTGGTCGGGATCTTTGAGCGCCTTGATCAGTTGAGGCACCGCCGGCTTTGCCTTCGGCCCCAGGCGGGCAATGCGGGCCAGCGCGTCTTGGCGGTTGGTGACCGCGTTGCTTTGAAGCCGCTGCAGCTCTGCCTGTAAGTCGATGCCTTCGGCCGAAAGCGGAGCAGGGCCGCTCTTGCCGCATCCGACGAGGAGAAGCGAGACCAAAGCCGCGCCGGTCAAGATCGTAAGAGAAGCAAGAATTTTCTTCATCGTCATTAAGTTTTGGTTTTTTTGGATCCGAGTGAAATTTCAAGCGGTTTGCTCTATGCGAACGCCCGCCTTGGCGAGGGCGGGCGTTCGGTGTTTGCCTCAAAGCCCGATCCGATCAGAATCGCGTAGGGTTCTTGATCTTCGAAGAGGCGTGAGATTGCAGCCAATCCACATCCACACTGCCCGGCACAGGTTGACCCAGAGGCAGTAACTGGCCTTTCCTGAGCGGCGGCATGGTTCGCGGGTCATGCCACTTGTGAATCTCGGAGTGGCCGTCAGCAAAGGAGAATCCCGCCGCGCCGTTGTGATAGGAGGCCGGGTAGTCTTCGATCACGAGCGCGTTGGGGTTGGGCGGATCATATCCCGCCATGTCCACGGCAAACCAGCCGTCGTTGATGCTGTCCTCGCGCTCGTCCAGGAAGACGAAGCATTCGGAGGGCGACGGGCGAGTGATGCTGGAGAGCTTCTTGAAGTTCCAGTAGCCGGCGGTGTAGGGGCCGCTCCGGCTCAGTTCCCCGAGGTAGCCGTTCATGGAGACGCTGCGCACCCGCGGGTAGCGATGACCGCCGAGGACGACGGTGCTTTTGTCGGCCGGACACTTGAAGATTCCTGTGGAGTAGCCGACGTAGGACCCGAGCTGAGAGGCCATGAGGAGGTAGGTGTTGGTATTGTCAGGCCTGGTGCCGAAGTCCAGCCAGCCCACGCACCAGGTGCGGTTGGTGTTGGCCGGGTTTTGCGCGCCGCCGCCGTCGTAGTTGCCAGTGAGTTTGTCGTTGTTGTCTCCGGCGTACATGATCCAGCCCAAGGTAAGCTGTTTCGTGTTGTTCATGCACATGATGCCTTGGGCCTTTGCTTTGGCCTTCGACAACGCCGGGAGGAGCATACCGGCCAGGATCGCGATGATGGCGATCACAACCAGCAGCTCGATCAGCGTGAAAGCCCGCCACGCGCGGGAGCCGCGCGCTTGTTTCCGCTCGATTCGTTTTGGTCGCTTCATAAGCCTGATGGTCGTTCCTCTTGCTTGCGCCGATCAGGATGCGCCGCCTCAGCTTGAAGAGTCAAACAAATTTCGCCGACTTCGACATGCGCTTCCATGACCCATGTGCCCCATTATGGGGGAGCCGGGCTGCGGCGGGAAGTGTGCTTTTTAACGCACAGAGGCTGATTTACGGCTTGGACGGATCCGTCGAGGCGGGCGGTCGGGCGGCTCAGGCCTGCGCCGGACCGCCCAGGAGGTGGACAAGAAGCCTCCGGCGATGAGAGCGACGGCGGTGTTCCCAGAGGTAGACGCCCTGCCAGGTTCCCAAGGCCAGACGGCCGTCCTGGAAGGGGATCGTCAGGCTGACGGCGGTGAGCGCAGCGCGCAGATGCGCAGGCATGTCGTCGGGCCCTTCCGCGGTGTGGCGGAAGAAGGGCGCGCCGTCGGGGCAGAC
>JAGHDA010000190.1 GCA_021160185.1 Verrucomicrobiota bacterium | reverse complement strand
CCGATGAAATCGGCGTCTTCCGGCGAAAGCCTTTCCTGTTGGAGCCGCTCCTTGGCGAATTCGCCAAGGAGCGGCTCCAACAGGAAAGGCTTTCGCCGGAAGACGCCGATTTCATCGGCCGCAACATCGCCAAGGCCCAGCTTGCCTTCGGCGACGCGATCCTCGCCGCGCTGGGCCAGTACCACTGGAGCTGCCGCGAGCGAAACCGGCGCCTCCAACAGATTCGTTTTGAAGGCGAACTAGCCTGGGCCGAACCGCTCGCCGCCGAGCACGCCGAGGGCGTAGCCTTTAAGCTTCACCCGGTTCGCGCCGCGCCCTCACGAGACAGGCTCCTGGCCGCGCACAAGCGGCTGCTGGAACACGGGCAACGGCTATGGCTGTGGCTGGAGGGCAAACGGCTGGGCGCGGCTTTCGCTTCGCCCCGCGAATACGGGCTTTCCCCGATCAACAAATGCCCCGAAACACCCCCCTGGCGGAACCTCCTCGTCAACCTGCGCCAGTGGGGTCCGGCCATCCTCGCCGACCCGCGCCGCTTCCGCTACCCGCGAGAGCGGCTCCTCAACGCGCTCGCTCTTCTGCTCTGGAACGCCGAGCCGGATCCGGAGATCCAAAAAGCGTTGGCCGTGTTGCTTCGCGGCAAAGCCTCAAGTTTTTCGGAATGGACAGCGCTCTACCGCGCTTTGTGGAATCGATTCAACTGACCCGAACCGCGAAAGAAAGGAACAAGCCATGAAGATCGCGCTCACCGGCGTCACCAGTTTTCGGAATCGCGGCGTGGAGGCCCTGACCGCGACGATCCTCGCCGAATACCGCCGCCGCCTGCCCGGCGCGCAATTCGTGGTCATGGACCGCTCCCCTGAATATGACGCCTTCCGCCTCAAAGCGCCGGACGTCCGCTTCCGCTACGACGAAACGGCCCGGCCCTTGTACGTGAGCCGCCTCCGGCGGCTGCTCCTGAAGGGCTCGGCCCTTTTCAAGCCGCTGGGGCGGGATTACCAGGCGGCGCTGGAAGAAATCCGCTCGGCCGACGCGGTGATCGCCACCGGCGGGGACATCTTCGGCTCCGAATACGGCCATCGCTCGCTGCTTTCCCACCTGGCCCCGCTCCAAGCGGCGCGCAAGGCCGGCAAGCCCTTCTTCCTCCACGCCCACTCGATCGGCCCCTTCAAGAACGAGCAGGACAAGGCGGCCTTTGTGGAAACGGCGCGCGATGCCGCCTTCATCACCGTCCGCGAACGCAAATCGTACGAATACGTCCTTCAGGAACTGGGTTTCCCCAAGGAAAAGACCGCCCTGTGCGCGGACCCCGCGTTTCTCCTGAAGCCGACTCCCGCGCCTTGGCGCGCCTATTTCCAGATTCCCCAAGACGCCCCTCTGGTCGCCCTGACGCCCAGCCAAGCCGTCTGCAACTGGATGGGTTCAGACTACGACAAGCACCTGGAAACCTGGTCCGTCGTAGTGGAAACGATCCTCAAAGAGTTCAAGGCCCGAATCCTCTTCGTCCCCCACGTCCAGGAGATTTCGCCCTACAACGACGATCGCGTCCTGGCCACCGCCCTCCTGCGCCGTTTTCAGTACGACCCTCGCCTCCAGATCGCCGGGGGCGACTTCGCCGCCGCCGACTTCAAGGGGATGATCAAACAGTGCGACATGGCGATCTCCGAACGGATGCACGCCGCGATCGCCGGGCTTTCCACCGCCGTCCCCACGTTGGCGGTGGGTTATTCCGTAAAAGCGGAAGGCATCCTCGCCGACCTGCTCGACGCGGAGAGGGCGCGGCGCTCCGCGCTGATCCGCCTCGACGAGTTTCTCGAGCCGGCGACCGCCCGTCGCCGCGTGCGGGAACTCTGGGCGGATCGGGCAATGATCCGCCGGGAGCTCGCGGACCGGATCGCGCCAGTCCGCGCCCTAGCGGTCAAGGCCTTCGACATTGTGGCCGGACTCCTGAAACGAGAGCGCTGACACGTTGTTGAAAAGTCGCGCGGGAATTTGAATGCGAGCGGCGGAAGCGCGTCTCTGAGGCGCGCCTGCGCGGCAAGCCTCAAGCTCCCCGCCGCTGCGCCCGAGAACCATCCGCTCCGGGCCGTCAAACGCCGCGCCAACACTGCCCTCTAGGGGCTCTCGCCGCTTTTCGAATGGCCCAAAGGAGCGCGGGCGTCCCGCCCGCGACCAGCCGCAGCCAGGATGGCCGCGATCCTTGCAATGCCCGCCTCGGCGAAAGGAGCGCGGGCGTCCCGCCCCCGATCAGCCGCGGCCAAGACGGCCGCGATCCTTACAAGGCCCGCTTCGGCGGCCCGGCGGCTACAGGAAAAGGCCATCCCCTTCCCCGCGCCCTCTCCGCCCGCATGATCCGGGTTGCTCCGCCGCAGCCGAGGCGGTAGCTTCGCTGCTATGACAAAGCGCTTCGAGTTGATCGCACGGTCTGCCGTTCTGGCCTTCGGCGCGGCGTGGGCCGCCCAAGGAGCTTCCCTGCGCATCGAGCAGGCCCGGCTCGAGCCCGGCGGGCTGGCGATGGAGTGGTCCGCTCAAAGCGCCGCCAACGCCTATGTAGTCCGGTATCGCGACCAGGCAGCCGACCGCATATGGCGGCTCCCGGAAACCCTGCCTTTGCCCTTGGCCGAGCCGCGCTGGACCGCGCCGATCGCTTCGGGGACGCGAAGCCGGTTCTTCCAAGTCATGGCCGTCCCTGCCGCCGTCCGAGGCCGCCTCCTCTCCGCCCAGCTCGCCCAAACCCTTTCGCTGTTCCAAATCACCCTCATGGTGAACCTGGCGGGATTGCCTGTGACGCCCATGTACTCGGTGGACGCCTATCAAATCCTGTATGAAACGGTGGATCCCTGGGGAGGCAAGACCGTGGCCGGCGGGGCGTTCTTCGTTCCCCAGGGCATGGACCGAGCCGCGCCGCTGCTCAGCTACCAACACGGAACCATTGTGGAAAAAGATCAGGCCCCCTCGCGGTTGCCTGCGGACCAGCTCCTCATCGGAGCGGCGGTCGCCTCGCTCGGATACGCGGTGGCGATGCCCGACTACCTGGGTCTTGGCGATTCGCCCGGCTTTCATCCATACCACCACGCGCGGTCGGAGGCGACCGCCTGCGTGGACATGCTCCGCGCCTGCCGGGCGCTGGCCGCCCAGGAAAACATCCCGCTCAACCGCCAGCTCTTCCTCGTAGGCTACTCCCAGGGAGGCCACGCCACCATGGCGCTGCATCGGGAGCTGGAGACTTTCCACGCCGACGAGTTCGCCGTCGCCGCTTCCGCGCCCTGCGCCGGAGCGTACGATCTGTCCGGCGTGACGAGCGAAGACTTCCTTTCGGGCAGGCCCATGCCCAACCCTTACTACTTCGCTTACCTGCTGGCCGCCTATCAAGAGGTTTACTCCCTGACCAATTCGCTCGCCGACCTGCTCGCCCCGCCATACGACGCCACGCTCCCGCCGTTGCTGGACGGCCGCCACAGCGCCGGCGAGATCAACGCGGCCATGCCGGAGGACGTGCGCCAAATCCTCAGGCCGGAAACGCTCGCCGCCTTCGAGTCGGATCCGCGCCACCCCCTGCGGCTGGCTTTGGAAGAAAACGACCTTTACCGGTGGACGCCTCGCGCCCCGATGCGGCTCTACCATTGCAGCGGCGACCAAGACGTAATCTTCGCCAACTCCCAGGCGGCCTGGCGCAGTTTCCACGATCGCGGCGCGACCCAGGTGGAACTGATCGATCCGCTTCCCGGAGCGGACCATGGAGGATGCGTGGCGCCCGCCATCTTGCAAGTGCGGTCGTGGTTCGACTCGCTTCGGGAGTAGCCGGGTCAAGCGGGCGATCCCGCGCGGGCCTCCAACCTCGCGCGGATGATTTCCTCAGAATGAGGCTTGAAAACCCGCTCCCTCTCGGGTCCACTATCGCTTCAACATGAGCACAGAAACCGGAAGCGCCCAACGGCAAAGCCTCTTTGAAGGGGTCACGGCTTATCATTGGCTCATTGTCATCATCGCCGCCGCCGGCTGGCTCTTTGATTGCATGGACCAGCGGCTGTTCGTCCTGGCGCGCGAATCGGCCATGAAGGAGCTGCTCGCGGGCGACCCCGCCGCGCTGGGCGAATTGAAGAAGTATCTCGGTTACGCCACGACCGCGATGATCCTTGGCTGGGCCACCGGCGGCATTATCTTCGGCACGCTCAGCGACAAGATCGGCCGCGTCAAGACGATGGTGATCACGCTCCTCGTCT
>JAGHDA010000034.1 GCA_021160185.1 Verrucomicrobiota bacterium | reverse complement strand
TCGGCCCGCAGCTCGGATGCTACGGGGACGCTTACGCCACCACGCCGAATCTGGACGCCTTGGCCCGAAAAGGAACGATCTATCGCGCGGCCTGGTCATGCGCTCCGGTGTGCGCGCCGGCGCGCACGGCGATCATTTCGGGCATCCATTCTCCGTCCACGGGGGCGCAGCACATGCGGAGCCTCGTCCCCATGCCGCCGGGATTTGCGATGTATCCGCAGCTCCTTCGTCAGGCTGGGTACTATTGCGCCAACAACTCGAAGGAAGATTATAACCTGATCAAGCCCGGCCGGGTTTGGGACGAATCCTCCCGCCGGGCCCATTGGAAGAACCGCAAGCCGGGACAACCGTTCTTCGCGATCTTCAACTTCACCGTGACTCACGAGAGTCAGATCCGGAAACGGCCTCACAAGTGGGTCCATGACCCCGCCAAAGTGCGCGTGCCCGCGTACCATCCCGACACGCCGGAGGTTCGGAAGGATTGGGCCCAGTATTATGACCAGATCACCCTAATGGACGCGCAGGCAGGCGAACGGCTTCGGGAACTGGAGGAGGCCGGTCTGGCGGATGACACGATCGTTTTCTTCTACGGAGACCACGGCTCGGGCATGCCGCGGTGCAAGCGGTTTCCTTACAACTCGGGGCTTCAGGTGCCGCTGATCGTGTACATCCCGCCCAAGTTCCGCGATCTGGCCCCGCCGGATTATCAGGCCGGGGGCGCGTCGGCGCGGCTGGTGAGCTTTGTGGACCTGGCGCCGACCCTGTTGAGCCTGGCCGGAGTGGAGCCGCCGGCATGGATGCAAGGCAAGGCGTTTCTCGGGCCCTATGCGACGCCCCCGGCGCAATACATCTACGGATTCCGGGGGCGGATGGACGAGCGGATCGACATGATGCGCTCGATGCGGGAGGGGCGATTTGTCTACATCCGCAACTACATGCCGCACAAGATCTACGGCCAGCATGTGGCCTACATGTTCCAGACTCCGACCACCCAGGTTTGGAAGAAGCTCCACGATGAGGGCAAGCTGACGCCTGAGCAGGACCGCTTCTGGCAGAGAAAGCCCCCCGAGGAGCTGTACGATCTTAGCCGCGATCCGGACGAAGTCCACAACCTCGCCGGCGACCCTCGTTACGCCGCCGCGCTGGGGCGGATGCGCGCCGCCCTTCGGGAACATCTGTTGGCCACGCGGGATCTGGGCTTCCTGCCTGAGGATGAGCTTCACCGCCGCGCCGGCGAAGACGCTCCCTATGTCATGGGCCATGATTCGGAGCGGTATCCGATGGCTCGCATAATGGAGATGGCGGACGCGGCTTCCTTCCTTCGGATGGAGGCGTTGCCCAAGCTTCTAAGCGGTTTTCAGGATCCTGATCCTGCGGTGCGTTACTGGGCGGCCATGGGATTGTTGATGCGCGGGGAGAAAGCGGTGGCCGAGGGAGGAGATCAACTTCGCCGAGCGCTTGCCGATCCGGCCCCGAGCGTCCGAATCGCCGCGGCGGAGGCGTTGGGTCGTTACGGGAACGAAAAGGACGCCAAGGCGGCGCTGAAGACGCTGTTGGATCTGGCTTCGATGGACAAGAGCGGGGTTTATGCGGCTGTCGAGGCGCTGAACGCGATCGGGGCGATGGGCGATCGGGCCAGGCCGGCCCTGCCGCGCCTCAAGGAGCTGCCTACGAAAAAACCCGGTTTGCCAAGTCGGCTCCGCAACTACGTGCCGCGCCTCTTGGGAGATCTGCTCTCTCGTCAGTAAGTCAGTAAAAAGGCGAGCCACGGCGCGCTTCCGGCGCAGGGGCGCGGGGGAAGCGTGTGTTGTTCAGCCCTTTTGTCGCGAAACGCCCCGTGGCATTATACCGATCACATGGACGAGAGAGCGTGGGACAGCGCACGAAAGTTGATCCGCGAAGCCCTGCGGGAAGATCTCGGTCCGGGCGATCTGACAACCCGCGCCGTAACGCCGCCTCGGACGCGAGCGCGGGCGGTGATGCGCGCTCGGGAAGCGCTGGTTCCCGCCGGGCTGGAGATCGCCGAGGCGGTGTTCCGGGCGCTCTCGAAAGCAGTTCGGGCGGAGCGGATTGTCGAGGACGGTCGGCGCGTGGAAGCCGGCGCGGCGCTGCTTCGATTGGAAGGTCCCGCGCGGCCGATCCTTTCGGGAGAGCGCGTCGCTCTGAATTTTGTCCAGCGCCTGAGCGGCGTGGCCACTCTGACCGCTCAATATGTGGAGAAGATCGCCGGAACCCGAGCGCGCATCCTGGACACGCGAAAAACCACGCCCGGATGGCGCGCGCTCGAGAAGTACGCGACCCGCTGCGGAGGGGCCGAGAACCACCGGATGGGCCTCTATGACCGGATTCTCATCAAAGACAACCACCTGGCCGCCCTGCGGGACGCCGCGCCCAATCCCATCGCCGCGGCGACGGCTTTGGCCCGGCGACAATGCCCGGGCGTTTTGGTGGAAGTGGAGGCCGACACGCTGGATCAAGTCCGCCAGGCGGTCGAGGCGGGGGCGGATTGGGTGCTTTTGGACAACATGGACCCGAAGCAGCTGCGGGAAGCGGTTCGCCTGGCCTCGGGCAAAGCGCGGACTGAGGCCAGCGGGGGCGTCACCCTCCAGACCGTTCGGCAAATCGCGGAGACAGGGGTGGATTATATCTCGGTGGGGGCGGTGACGCACTCGGCGCGCGCCGTGGACATCGGGTTGGACTTTGAAGGGTAAAGGATGAGACGGCCTCAGAGTCAATCAAACGCTCTCCCGCCCAGCCTGGATCAGGCGATTCTCCAAGCGCTCCACAGCGCCGGGAACAAGGCGGTTTCCGGGGCGGAGCTGGCGGAGCGTCTCGGCGTCACTAGAGCGGCTGTTTGGGCCAGAATCCATGAGCTGAGGCAGATCGGCTATGAAATTGTAGCCACCCCGCACATCGGCTACCGGCTGTTAGGCTGCCCCGATGTGTTGCATGCGGACGATCTCCTGGCTCGGTTGGGACCGACGCGCCGCATCGGCCGGAACATCCGGGTTTTTCGGAAAACCTCCTCGACCAACGACGTGGTCAACCGGCTTGCAGGCGACGGGGTGGCGGAAGGGATCGTCGTCTTCGCCGAGGGGCAGACCCGCGGGCGGGGGCGCATGGGCCGCCGATGGTTTTCCCCATCCTCCAAAGGACTTTGGCTTTCAGTCCTTCTTCGGCCTGCCATCCTTCCCTCTGAATCCTCGCGGCTCACTGTGGCCGGGGCGGTGGCTGTGGCCCGGACGGTGGCGCGGCACACGCGCCGCGCCGCGCGCATTAAATGGCCGAACGACATCCTTCTTGACGGCCGCAAGACGGCGGGAATTCTCAATGAGCTGCACGCCGAAACCGACGTTGTGAAATACGTCGTGCTCGGCGTGGGAGTGAACGTGAATTTGAGCCTCAGGGATTTTCCCCAGAGACTGCGCCCTGCGGCGACCTCGATGCGCATTGCCGCCGGCAAGCGGTTCGACCGCGCGGCGGTGGCTGTGACCCTGTTGCGCGAATTAGACGCGGTGTATGACGCGATCCTGCGGGGCGACTTCGAGAAAATCGCCGCCGAGTGGCGGGACTTGAGCTGCACCCTCGGCCGGGAGGTCACGGTCGAGGCGGGCGCGCGGCGGGTGTCGGGCCGCGCCGAGGCGTTGGATCCCAACGGCGGCCTGGTGATTCGAAGAGACGACGGCCGCGCCGAGGCGCTTCTCAGCGGCACGATCCTCGAGCAGCGGTGAGCCCGCTCCTTTGGGCCATGGGAAACAAGAGGTCAACTGCGGTGTTCCTGGTTGACGCGGGCAACACACATATCGATTGGGCGGTGGCTGTTGGCCGACGGTTTTTGGTCAAAGGCGCGACGCCCACCCGGCAGTGGCTCCAGGGGCGGGCCGGCCCTGACTTCAGAGGCATTCTTCAAGAGCGCGGCGTTAAGGCGGCGGCGGTGTGCAGCGTGGTCCCTCGAGTTACAAAGCGACTCTGCCGCGAACTGGAAGGCGCGCTTGGCTTCGCGCCGTTTGTGCTCACCGCGGACGTCCTTCGAGGCTTGGAAGTGGACTATCCCAAGCCGGAAACCATCGGGCCGGATCGCCTGGCCAACGCTTTGGCCGCCAAGCGGCTCTACGGCGCGCCGGTTGTGGTGGTCGATTTCGGGACGGCGGTCACATTCGATGTCGTGGACGGCCGAGGCGCTTACGTGGGCGGCGTCATCGCCCCCGGTCTGGAGGTGATGCTCGATTATTTGCACCAGCGGACGGCGCTTCTGCCTCGCGTGGATGTGCGGCCCGTCCGCCGCGTGATCGGCCGAAGCACCCAGGAAGCCATGCGCATCGGAGCGGTGCGGGGCTACAGTCATCTGGTGCGCGGCGTTGCGGAGGATTTGAAGGCGGCTCTGGCCCCGGCGGAGCCGAGGTTTCTGGCCACCGGCGGGTTTGCCCGACTGATTGTCAGGGAGGCCGCCCTCCCGGCGAAGGTTTGTCCCAACCTGGCTTTGAAAGGGTTGCTTTTTGCCTGGGAAGAGGCGGTCATGGCGCCGGATGGGGGAAAAGCGGGGGAAGAGGCCACGTGAACAGCGAGCGCGAATTCCATAACCTGGCCCTGATCGGGTTCATGGGAGTGGGCAAAACCAGCGTCGGCAAACGCGCAGCGCGCCGCCTCGGATTCCGTTTTGTGGACACCGATTTGATGATCGAGGCCCGCGAGGGCCGCTCGATTCCCGAGATCTTCGCGGCGGAAGGCGAGCCGTATTTCCGCGGGTTGGAAGCGCAAGTGGTCGCCGAACTGGCCTCCGAGCGCGGCCTGGTGATCGCCACCGGCGGCGGCCTGGGGGCGAACCCGAAACATCTGCAAAACCTCAAACGCCACGCCCTGGTGGTTTGCCTCTGGGCCTCGCCCGACATCATCTGGGAGCGGGTCCAACGCAAGAAAAACCGGCCTCTCCTTGCCGCGCCCGATCCCAAAGCGCGGATTCGGGAATTGCTCAACCGCCGCATGGCGGTGTACCGGCAGGCGGACGTCTTGATGAACACAGGCTTGCGGCCGCTTACGTTGTTGGTGCGGCAAGTGGTCTACCACTTCCGCCTGGTGCGAGGCGAGAAACGGTCCCGGTGAAGGCCCGGATCAGAGAGCGCGCCCTCCAGTTGGGCTTTGATGTTTTCGGCGCGGCCCCGGCCGTCCCGCCGCCGCACGGCAAGGCGTTTGTGGATTGGCTTCGCGCCGGACGGCACGCCGGAATGGCTTATCTGGAACGGCGGGCGGCGGAGCGGCTGGACCCCGGCCGCGTCCTGCCGGGCGCGAAATCCGTCCTGGCGGTGGGTTGCGCTTACGGTTCGACGGAGGCGGAGCGGACGGAGGCGGCGGCGAACGAGGGGATTGTGGCCCGTTACGCCCGGCGGCTGGATTACCACAAGATCATGGGCAAGCGGCTGAAAGAACTGGCCGACTTTGTCCAGGAGCTAGGCGGCCCGGGATGCCGCGCCCGAGCCTACGTAGACACCGGACCGATCTTGGAGAGGGAATACGCCTGGCTGGCGGGGCTCGGCTTTATCGGGAAGAACACCCAACTCATTCACCCCCGATTCGGCAACTGGCTTCTGCTCGGAGTGGTCCTGACTACGCTGGAAATTGAGCCGGAGCGTCCTTTGCCCAACCGCTGCGGCTCTTGTCGCCGGTGCCTGGACGCCTGCCCCACCGGCGCGCTGAGAAAGCCCTTCGAGCTGGACGCAACCCGGTGCGCGGCCTACTGGACCATTGAAGCGCGGGATGGGATCCCGCGGGAGCTGCGGGGCTCTTTCGGCAACCGGCTCTTCGGCTGCGACGCCTGCCTGGAGGCATGCCCGTGGAATCGTCGAAGCGGCCCCGGAGCGCTGTTCGGTCCTGAAACCCAATGGAGCTCAGGCCGATTGGATTGCGCGGAACTGCTCCGGCTGGAGGATGAAGCTTTCCGCGTCCGTTTCCGAGGCACGCCGCTGCTGCGCCCCAAGCGCCGCGGCCTGGTCCGCAACGCCTGCGTAGCGCTGGGAAACGTTGGAGGCGCTTCGGCGCTTGCCTCGTTGGAGGAGCTGGCAAACTCGGAAGATGAAACGCTGGCCGAGCACGCCCGATGGGCCGCCGCGCGGATTCGGGACCGGCTGGGAGCGCCGTGAACGTTCTCCGGGCGAAGGGGATCGGCCGGCGCGGATCGGCGCGAAGCTTGCGAAAGAGGAAAATGGCTTTTCGAAGAGAAGCGGTTTTTGCTATGAGTCGGACGATGAGGCGCATCGGACGGATAGGATTGTTTCTGCTGATTATGGCTTGGGGCCTGGCAGGCGCGGCGCGGGCCGAGGAATACCGCCTGATGGACGGGACTCACATCTGGGGAACCGTCTCGGCTTTCGACGAGCAGGGGGTGGTGTTCCGACTCGATTCGGGAGGATTTTCAGACCGCGTCTCCTGGAGCAAATTCGACCAGGCTTCTCTGAAAAAAATGGCCCAGGATTCGAAGCTTAAGCCTTATGCGGAGCCGTTCATCGAGCTGCCTCCGGAAGTCCGTCCCAAGCCCAAGAAGATCGTGGTGAAGGAGGTTCCCAAGGTGAACTTGCCCCGGCGGGCGAGCCTGTTCAGCCTGTTCAGCGCGCCGATCGGACTGTTTATGCTCGGCTTGCTGTATCTGGGCAATCTGTTGGCGGGCTACGAAATAGCAATCTATCGGGAGCGACCGGCTGGCGCTGTATGCGCCCTCTCCGCGCTATTGCCCGTGGTAGGGCCGATCGTGTTTTTGGCTTCCCCCTCGGCGGAACGGGAAGCCCCTGCGCCGAGCGCCCCTGCGCCGGAAGCGGCGGCTGCAGGCAGCGCCGCCGCGGCCACCTCCAAGAAGATTCCCACCGCGGCGGGCAGCGGCCTCCGCATGGCCCGCTCTTCCCAGACAGGCAAAGCGGCCGGAAAACTGGAACCCAGGGTTTACGACCGCAGCGAGTTCACCTTCGACCGGCGATTTATCGAGACGACTTTTTCCGGGTTTTTCCGGGTGGTGCCCGGGCCTGACGTGAGGGATCTGGTTCTGGTGATCAAGACCCCCAAGAAGGAAGTCGCCACCCAGCGGGTGACGCGCATGACGGGCACGGATATGTTTGTCCAACCGATCGGCGGGGGAGCTCAGGAAGTTCGCATTCGGCTCGGCGAGATCGCCCAAATCATCCTGCGTCCCAAGGACGAAAAAGGGAGAAAATAATTCCTTGTCCAGAGCAAGACCGCCCCGCGGCCTATGAAACCTCGGCTCAGACTCGTTTTCATGGGGTCGGCCGAGTTCGCCTGCCCGGCGTTGGAGCGACTGATCCGTATCCCGGAATGGCGGCCGGCGGCGGTTGTCACCCAGCCGGATCGGCCGCGCGGTCGCGGCTTGGCTTTGCTGCCCACGCCGGTCAAGAGCCTGGCGACGGCGCGCGGCGTTCCTGTGCTTCAGCCCGAAAAATGCCGGGATTCCCGCTTTTTGGAAGAGCTGGAGCGGGTGAAGCCCGACCTGATCGTGGCAGCCGCTTACGGCCAGATCCTGCCGGCTGCGCTCCTGGCGATTCCTCGGTGCGGCTGCCTTAACATTCACGCCTCTCTTCTGCCGCGGCATCGCGGGGCGGCTCCAATCCAGCGAGCCATCCTCGAAGGAGACCGCGTCACCGGCGTGACCATCATGCAAGTGGACGAAGGGCTCGACACCGGAGCCATCCTTTCCCAGGCGGAAACGCCGATTTCACCCGAGGACGACGCCCGCTCTTTGCACGACCGGTTGGCGGCAATGGGAGCGGAGCTGTTGGCGCAAACGATCGAGCCTTACGTGACCGGCAAGCTGAAGCCGCGGCCTCAACCGGAAGAAGGGGCTTCCTACGCTCCGAAGATCAAACGCGAGGAGGGGCGAATGGATTGGAGCGAACCGGCCGAGCGGGCGTGGCGTCGGGTTCGGGCCATGACCCCTTGGCCCGGAGCGCACACGTTTCTTCCTTTTCCGGAACGGCCGTTGCTCAAGATCTGGAAGGCGGAGCCGCTGCCGCTGACCGCGGACGCGGGCCTGCCCGGCGAGGTTCTCGCGGCAGGTTCGGAGGGAATCGACGTGGCATGCGGCGAAGGCGCGCTGCGCCTGTTGGAGGTTCAGAGAGAAGGCAGCCGCCGGATGCGCGCGCGGGAATTTCTGGCAGGCTCTCCGCTTCCCCCCGGAACGCGCTTGGGCGCGGGGGCATAGGCCCGCTCCGGCAAGTCAGAGCGACGCTTCCCCCGGCCGAAAGCTGAGAGCCAAGCGCCGGCGCAGCTCTTCCCGGTTTTCGGCGTCGTAGTAATCG
This sequence comes from Verrucomicrobiota bacterium, assembly GCA_021160185.1. Taxonomy (GTDB): domain Bacteria; phylum Verrucomicrobiota; class Verrucomicrobiia; order Limisphaerales; family CAZBKV01; genus JAGHDA01. The sequence continues at coordinate 5,012 of JAGHDA010000034.1, read as the reverse complement.
GCCGGATTGTAATCGTCGGTCAGAACCATCCCGTGGTCGGGCGCGGGCGGCGTCGAAGGAACGGCGGCTACCCTGACTTCCTCCTGCAGGCTGAAAGGTATTTGCCCATAGTCGATGGCTCGATACGGCTTGAGCTCTTTGGCCGCTGTAGCCACGAAAAAGACGTTTCCATTTCCGCTGGTGTGCATCTGCGCCGTGGGGAAGACGGTCTTCAGCGTTCGGTGCAACGAGGCGGTCAGAAAGTCCTTGCCCGGAGTCAGCTCGCCGAAGCTGTTCATCACAAGCACGCCCTTGGGCCGCAGCAAACGGCGCATCTCTTCGAACGCTTCCCGCGTCATCAAGTGGGCGGGCGGCGATTCGCCGAGGAAGGCGTCCAGGATGATGGCGTCGTAGCTTTCCTTGGAGGTCGCCAGGTAGTAGCGGCCGTCGCCGAAATGCAGGCGCACTCGCGAGGGGTCGAAACCGAAGTATTTCTCCGCCACCGGAACGATGGCCGGGTTGATTTCCACCACGTCCACCTGAACGCCCTCAGCGGCGAGCCGGCCCGGAACGATGCCCACGCCCAAGCCGACGCAGAGCGCGCGCCGGAGGTTCGGACAGTGGATCCGCGCCAGTTCGTGAAGCATGTAGGTGAACATTGACATGCTTCGGCGGGATTTGGGGTCCCACGAGTTTTGAGTCAGCAGGTCGTTCAGGTAATAGCGGAGCCGGCCGTCGGTCGTGTCGATTACCTGGATGAGCCCGAAGTTGGAGTTGCGCCGGAAGCGCTCCACAAATCCCTCCGGCGGGCGGAGCGGCGGATGATGCGCGGCAAGAAAGCCAAGCAGTCCGCCGGTCAGCACGGTGGCCGCGCCGGGGCCGATGCGCGCGGGCCGCCAGGCCACGAAGTAGCCCAGCCCCATCGCCGCCAGCGCCGCGGCGGTAAGAAGCAGAACAGCGGTGTTGCTCATGCGGGGAAGCAGGGCGTAACCGATCAGCAGCGTGCCGCCTACGCTGCCCAGTGTGCCGAGCGCAGTGATTTTCCCCACGTTCGCCCCCACGCCTTTGAGGCGCGTGGTGATCAGCTTCACCACAAACGGCCCCACCGTGGCCATGCTCGCCAGCGGGAGGAAGAACAGGATCAGGGCGGCGAGCAGCGAACCCATGGCGAGCCGCAATTTCAAGCATGCAAAAGCCACCGGCTCGCAAATGAGAGCGTCCAGCGCCAGCCAGAAGGCCGCCCCCAGCAGGACGGCGAACAGCGGGTCCGGATGCCGCGAGGCGTCCGCCAGCCCTCCGCCGACCGCATATCCCGCCGCCAGGGCCAGGAGCGTAACGGCGATTTGAGCGGTCCAGACAAAATGCGAGCTGCCGAAATAGGGGGCCAAAAGCTTCGCGCCCAGAATCTCGACTATCATGACCGCCGCTCCCGCCGCCAGCACGGTCACATACAGATATCGCCGCAAGGCGGGGCTCAACTCCGCCGCCGCTTGAGAATCCGCGCGCTCATTGCTTCGTTTTTCCACGCGCTTCTTGTATCCGCCTCGCCCGGCAGAGGGAACTTTTTTCCAACGCCTCCCCGATACGGGAAAAGGGACGGGCTTTCCCCGAGGGTTGACGGGCTTTGGCGGCGCAAGCCAATCTGAAGCATGCAAAAACGCAGCGAGTTCTTAATCGGTTTCAGAGAAGGCAATGCTTGCGGCCGGGCGGCGGCCGGGAAGGGGAGGGCGATCTGCTTCCTCGCTTTGATGTTTTTCCTGGGGGCAAGCGTTTGCGTCGGAGCCGCACAGCGCTCCTTGCGCGCGCAGATCGAGCAGTTCCAGGCGGACCGGGAAAGCCTCCGCCATGTCTACGGCGTGGAGGGCGCCGAAGAAACGACCGCGCGAACGCGCCGCTTCCTCCAGAGCTGGATGGAGCGCTTAAAAGCCGCCCCGTTCGACCGCCTCGGCCCGGACGGCAAGGTGGATTGGCTTCTGTTCCGGAACGAGCTGGAAGGCGAGCTGGACGCTTTGGAAGAGCGGGAGCGGAAGTTGGCGGAGATTGACCGGTTGATTCCGGGGCAGCGCGAAATCGCCGAGCTGGAACAGCGGCGGCGGCTGAAAAAGTGGATCGAACCCCAGGCGGCGGCGAATCTGCTCGACCGGCTGGCGCGGGAACTGGAGAGCGCCCGCGAGCGGCTGAACGCCCGGCTCAAGAAAGCCAAGCCGGCCGAGATCGCTTCGCCCGTGGCGGCGAATCGGGCGGCGCGGCGGATCGATCAGCTTCGCCGCTATTTGAGAAGCTGGTTCAGGTTCCGGGACGGCTACGATCCAATGTTCAGTTGGTGGGTCCGCGTTCCTTACCGGGAACTGGACGCTCAGTTGGAAAAACAGGCTCGGTTCCTACGGGAACGCCTGGCCGGTTTCCGCGAAGGCGCCGAGCCGCCGGTGATCGGCGACCCGATCGGGCGCGAGGCGCTGGTCCGGGCGTTGCGTCGGGAGTGGATCGCATACACCCCCGAGGAGCTCGTCCGGATCGGCGAAAAGGAAATGGCCTGGTGCGAGGCCCAGATGCGAAAGGCCGCCGCGGAGATGGGTTGCAAGGATTGGCGGGAGGCGCTGCGCCGGGTGAAGGAAAATCACGCGGCTCCCGGAAAACAGCCGGAGCTGATCCGCAAGCTGGCGGAGGAGGCGACCGAATTTGTGGAAAGCCGCAAGCTGGTCACCGTTCCCCCGCTGGCCAAGGAAAGTTGGCGCATCGAGATGATGTCGCCCGAGCAGCAGAAGGTGAATCCCTACTTCACCGGGGGCCGAACCATCAGCGTCTCCTTTCCCACGGAGCAGATGGCCCATCGCGACAAGGAGATGAGCCTGCGCGGCAACAATGTGCATTTTTGCCGGGCCACCGTGTTCCACGAATTGATTCCCGGCCATCATTTGCAGGGTTTTATGGCCCAGCGGTATCGGCCTTATCGGCGGCTTTTTCAAACCCCCTTCTATGTGGAAGGTTGGGCGTTGCATTGGGAGATGCGCTTTTGGGATCTGGGCTTCCAGAAATCGCCCGAGGATCGGATGGGGGCGCTGTTCTGGCGGACCCACCGGTGCGCCCGGATCATCTTCTCGCTCAAGTATCACCTGGGCCGAATGAGCGAGCAGGAGGCGATCGATTTTCTGGTTTCACACGTGGGGCATGAGCCGCGCAACGCGCGGGCGGAGGTGCGGCGCTCGGTTGAGGGGCTCTACCCGCCGCTCTACCAGGCGGCCTACATGCTGGGCGGACTTCAGCTTCGCGCCTTGCACAAGGAACTGGTCCAGAGCGGGCGGATGAGCGAGCGCGCCTTCCACGACGCTACGCTCCAGCAAAACGCCATCCCGATCGAGTTGATCCGCGCGCGGCTGGAGGGCCTGCCTCTGACGCCGGAAACGAAGCCCTCCTGGCGGTTCTACCCGCTGGATTGAGCTTGAGTTTCGACCGGGAGGGTGTCGGCGCCGAAGCAGCGGTCCAGGACGGCGATGACGAATCGCCCGATCTGCGGTTCATTTGAGGCCCGCGGCCCGGCCGCGTTCAACGTCCGCGCGCCGCAGGCTCGGACGAACTCAGCCAGGCGGCGGGCCGCCTCCTCCACGCCCAGCGACGCGGGGAGGTGGAGCCAGGGCTTGCCCATTTGCCGAGCCAGCTCGCGCGTCAGCAGCGAGCCGCCGCGCAGCTCAGGCGCGATGGAGAAAATGACCGTCGCGTCCGCGTCCCGCACGTTCCAGGCAGTCCGCTCCTCGTAAAGCGGCTGAGGCGTTTCCCGGAGCCGGTAGCGCGGCGGGATCGGCCCCTCTTCGGCAAGCCGCCCGCGCGGGCACCAGCCGCCGTGCGGGACGCCGCGCCGGATCGCCCAGTCCAACGCGGCCCGGTCCGCGCCGGTCTGGCCGCCGGAGATGATCCGGAACCCTTCCGGCAAAGGGATGGGAAGCATGAGATCAGACTTCACGGTATCGCTGGGCGATCGGGATGCGCCGGCCCATGCCGAAAGCCTTGCTGGCGACCTTAAGGACGGGCGCGGCCTGGCGACGTTTGTATTCGCTCGCGTCGATGAGGCGAACCACCCTTCGCACAATCTGAGGATCGAATCCGGCCCGGACGATTTCCTCGACCGACCGGCATTCGACTACGTAGGCGTCCAGGATGGCGTCCAGGGTTTCGTAGGGCGGCAGCGTGTCTTGGTCCTTCTGGCCCGGACGCAGTTCAGCTGAGGGCGGCTTGGTGAGCGTGGAAGAAGGGATGACTTCCCTCTCCCGGTTGATCCATCGAGCCAGGCGATAGACGGAAGTTTTGGGCACGTCGCCGATCACCGCCAGGCCGCCGCACATGTCGCCGTACAAGGTGCAGTAGCCCACGGCCATTTCGCTTTTGTTGCCGGTGGTCAACAGGAGGGCGCCGAATTTGTTGGAAAGGGCCATCAGGTAGACGCCGCGGATGCGGGCCTGAATGTTTTCCTCGGTCACGTCTTCCGGAAGTCCGGCAAACAGCGGGGCCAGTTGGTCTTTCATCGTCTGAAACGCCGATTCGATGGGGACGACCTCGTGGCGGATTCCCAGGTTCTTTGCCAAGTCCCGGGCGTCTTCCAGACTGCTTGGAGAGGAATAGCGGGAGGGCAGGGAGACGCCAAGGACGTTTTCCGCGCCCGCTGCGGCCGCCGCGATACAAGCGGTCAAGGCGGAGTCGATGCCGCCGCTCAACCCTAACACGACCGAGCGGAATCCGCATTTGGTCAGGTAGTCCCGAAGCCCCAGCGTGAGGGCTCGGAAGAGCTTTTCCTCGTCCGGCGTCTCGGTCGACTCGATCGGCGAGGCGCTCCAGGGATCCACGAGGATCAAGTCTTCCTCGAACGGCTTTCCGGAAGCGACCAGCCGCCCCTCCGCGTCGTACACCATGCTCGCCCCGTCGAAGATCAACTCATCGTTGCCCCCCACCAGATTGCAGTAGGCAAGGGGACAATGAAGGCGAGCGGCCACTCGTTGGAGCAGGGCGTGTCGGACGCGGTTTTTGCCCAGATGCCAGGGGCT
>JAGHDA010000030.1 GCA_021160185.1 Verrucomicrobiota bacterium | reverse complement strand
TCTCCATGCCGGTCAGCTCGGCGATCATCGTCTGGAAGTAGAAGAGGCACTCCAGTCGCCCCTGGGAAATCTCCGATTGATACGGTGTGTACGGCGTGTACCAATCGGGGTTTTCGAGGACGTAACGACGGATGACCGCCGGCGTGACGCATCCGTGAAATCCCATGCCGATCAGGGAACGAAGCCGGCGGTTCTTAGAGGCCACGGCGCGAAGCCGCTCCAGGGCCTCGTGTTCGGTCAACGGCGGCGGCAGGCGCAAAGGCTCGGCGCGGCGGAGCGATTGGGGAATCACTTGCTCCGCCAACTCGTCAAGGCTGCGCAGGCCGAGCGCGGCAAGCATGCGACGCATTTGCTCCGGACGCGGCCCGATGTGGCGGGCGGCAAACTCGTTCCAGCCCGCAATCTGGGCACAGGAATCAGGGTCCTCTGAAGGATGACGGTTCATCGGCTCGTTTGTTCTGCTGCTGGTTAAGGCGGCAACGGCAAGGGGTTATTCCCCGCCGATGCTGGTCAATTCTTCGTTGGTGTTTCCGTTGATGATCTTGAACTGTTCGGCGTGGAAGCCGGGGTCGGCGCGGAAGGAAAGCTTCCCAAAATAGCGCTTTTCCAACTCGATGATGAATTTCTCATCCTCGGTGCGAAGCCGCTCGAGCACTGCAGGATGCACGATGACACGAAGTTGGAAGTCGGACTCGTCCCGCGGCCGGCGCTTGAGGATTTCGGCGATCTTGCGCTGGATCTCGACGCTCATGGTAAGGGGGCTTTTCACTTTGCCGCGCCCCTTGCAGTAAGGGCAGTCGTCGTAAACGGCGGCCCGCACACTCTCGGTGTGGCGTTGGCGGGTCATCTCCATCAGCCCGAGCTGGGAGATAGGAAGCACGTGGGTCTTAGAGCGGTCGTGTTTGAGGTTCTCGCGCATCCGCTGGTAGACCGCGTGGCGGTCGCGGGCGGCTTTCATGTCGATGAAATCAACCACGATCAGGCCGCCCATATTGCGGAGGCGAAGCTGGCGGCAAATCTCGTCGGCGGCCTCGAGGTTCACCTTCAGGATGGTGGAGTCGGGATCGTCGACATTTTTATGGCGTCCGGTGTTTACGTCGATGGCCACCAGCGCCTCCGTTTCGTCAATGATCACGTAGCCGCCGCTCTTCAGGCGCACCCTGCGCGCAAAGGCGCTTTCCAACTGTTTGGTGACCTGGAACCGATCAAAAATCGGCTGGGATTCGTTGTAGAAGAAGACCTTCTTAAGCGCGCGTTTGGAGATGCGGCCGATGATCTGCTGAATCCGTTCGTACTGCTTATAGTCGTCCACCAGAATGCGTTCGACGTCCTCCGTGAGGAAATCGCGCACGGTCCGCTCGATCAGATCCGGCTCCCGGAACACGCACGTCGGGGCGGAATTTTTCTCGATCCGCTCCTGAATCGCGCGCCATTCCTCGATGAGGAAGGCCAAATCGCGGACAAAGTAACGAAGCTTTTTCCCCTCGCCGGCAGTGCGGACAATGATGCCCATGCCTTCGGGGATGCTGAGTTTCTTGACAATCTCCTTGAGCCGGGCCCGCTCTTTCGGATCTTCGATCTTGCGGCTCACTCCGCTTTGGTCCGAATTGGGAAGGAGCACCAGATAGCGGCCGGGCAGCGCCAGGTGCGTGGTCACGCGGGGGCCTTTGGTGCCGATCTGGCCTTTTGTCACCTGGACCACAATATCGCTTCCCGGCGGGAACAGCCGGGGGATGTCCTTCTGGGTGATCCGCGGCGCGCGGCCCCTGCGGTTTCCCCGATCGACCAACTCGACATTTTTGTCGATGCTGGCGGGGACGATGTCCCAGTAGTGGAGGAAGGCGTTCTTCTCGTAGCCGATGTCGACAAAAGCGGCTTTGAGGCCCTCTTCCAGATTGCGGACCTTGCCCTTGAACATGCTCCCCACAAGCCGCTCCTCCTGGGTGCGTTCAATGGTGAAGTCTTCCAGCTTTCCGTCCACGAGCACCGCGACGCGGGTCTCAAGAGCCTCAGCGTTGATGATGATTTCCTTGCGCGTGGACGGAGCGGCGTTGACCAGCTTTTTCACTTTCCGGAGGACGCGTTTGGCGGCCGTGCGGATCGAGTCGACCAAATTGCCCTCGCCGTTGTCGCTGCCCTTCTCTTTCAGCTCTTTAAGCGCGGGCGGCTCCTGCCCGGAAGGCGCGCGGTAATTTTGACTGCGCCCTGTGTCCGCCGATGTCGCTTCGATTAACGCCTCCGGAGCGTCCTCGGGAAGCCCGGCGGCCCGGTTCTCGGCGCGTAGGATTTCCTTCTCATGCCGCCGGTCAAAAACCGGCTCCTCGGCAACGCTGTCCTCTGAGCCCCCGGGAAAAGTCGCCTGCGCGCCTCGTTGAGGCTTGAAGGTCTGCTTGCGTCCAGGGCGAAAACGCTGTCCGCCGCGGTTGCGACGGGAATAGGTTCGTTCGTTCATAGCCACTACCAATCCCTCCGATGAAGGTAAACGTTTTGCAACAAAGCCGCCGCCAGGACACAGGCCACCGCCGAAGTCCCCCCATAGCTGAGAAAGGGCAACGGCAAGCCGGTCACCGGCAGCAGCCGGATGTTCATACCGATATTGATGAAAACGTGAACAAAGAGCAGAGTTGTAAGCCCGATCGCGAGCAGTTTCCCCAGGCGGTCGCGCGCCTCAGCGGCGATGCGCGCCCCTCGAAGGAATAGGATCGTATACAACCCCAACAACGTCACGCTTCCCACAAAACCGCTCTCCTCCGCCACCACGGAGAAGATGAAATCGTTGTGCGCCACCCCCCGCGGCAAATAGCCCAAGGCATGCTGGGCTCCGCGCCGCCATCCCTTGCCCCAAAGGCCGCCCGAGCCCACCGAAATAAGCGCCTGGTTCACGTTGTAAGCCGCGTCCCGGTAAAGCCGGCGAAGCCTCTGTTTTTCCTCCGCCGAAGCCCCCTCCGGGATGCGCATCTTCCCGAAATAGACCAGGATCCGACGCTCCTGGTAGGGCTGGAGGCGGACCACCCGCCACGAATCCGGCAGCCAAAGCACATTGACCACAAGGAACACGCCCAACGCGGCTCCCGCCCCCACAAATCGCAGAAGCCGACGCCGCGAGACCCCGGCCACATACATCATCACCAGGGCCGCCGGCACAAAAACGATCGAGGAGCCCAAATCGGGTTCCAGGAGGATAAGAAGGCAAGGCAACAGAGCCAGCCCCAGCGCCTGGAAGAAGGCCTTTCTCTCTCGAAGCTCCCGCTCCGGGCGGCTCAGGAAAGCCGCCAACGCCGCCACGCAAGCCAGCTTGGCAAACTCGGAGGGTTGGAACTGAACGGGCCCCAGATCGATCCACCGCCTCGCCCCATACCGCACGGAGCCCGCCGCAAACACCACCAACAACAAACCGATAGATCCCCAATAAGCCACTCCCGTCCATCGGCACAGCTTGCCGTAATCCACCAGGATCAACGGCGCGGCGAGGCCAAGGCCCGCCAGGTACCAAACAAGCTGGCGGATGTGGCCTTGGCGATGCCAGGGAAGCGACTCGGCGCCCGGCCGGGAAAGCGTGGCGCTGGCGATAAACAGCTCCCCCACGACCATCAGTCCGAAGACTGCGATCCAGAGCCACACATCCACTTTTCTTCCTCTGACGCCTTCCATCCGCCTTTCTTTTTCCCTACCCGCTTCGACCGCGCATCCCCGATTCCAGGGCGCTCAACCGGTTCGCCCGCCGCCGGGAAACGCGGGCTTCAATCCCCTGGTAAATCCGCCGAGCCACCGGCGCGCAGGTCGAGCCGCCCGAAGCGCCGCCCTCCACCATCACCGCCACCGCGTAGCGCGGATCCTCATACGGCCCGAAAGAAACAAACCACGCCACTTTGCTCCGCCCGCCGCCCGGCCGCTCCACTTCCGCCGTGCCGGTCTTGCCGCCCACGCGGAAGCCGCGCAGGTACGGCAGCCCGCTGCCCGGCGCGTGAAAGGCCTTATAACCGGTGCCGCCCCGCTCTTCGGTATCCGCCAACATCGCCTCGCGAATAATCGCCAGAGCGCGCGGATCGACGCCCAGCCGCCCCCGGAGCCGCGGCGGGAATTTTTTCGGCGAGCCGCCGAACCCGGCCTCCGTCGGCGCAGTTCCCAAAACGAGCCGCGGCCGCCACACCATGCCTCCGTTGGCCACCGCCGCGGTCATCACCGCCGCTTGCAGCGGGGTCAGGGTGATTTCCTGGCCGATGCAGACATTGGCCAGGTTGCCGGGCGACCAACGATACCGCGCCTGCTTGGGCGTGGGGAAGAAGCCGGGCGACTCCTGCCGGGTGGGCAGGCCGCATCGCTCTCCGAAAAAGAACCGCTTGCCCATCGTCACCAGGGTTTTCATCCCGGCGCGAAGCCCGTGAGCGATAAAATAGGTGTTGCTGGAGCGCTTGAACGCCCGGCGGAAATCGTACTCGCCCGGCGGCGCGGTGTCGCCGATGCGCCGACGGCCGAGCTGGTAATAGCCCGGATTGTAAAAGAGGTTGGTGACTGATTGGGGCGTCAACACCCCCGCCTCGAAACAGGCAAGAGCCGTAACGATCTTAAACACCGACCCCGGCGGATAAGCCCCCTGGGCGGCCCGATTAAGCATGGGACGGAAGACCGGGTTGTTGAACCAGTTGGTCCAACGTTCCGTGCTGATGCCGCGAACGAATTCGTTGGGATCAAAGGAAGGAAGGGAAACCATCGCCAGAATGTCCCCGTTGCGGACGTCCAGCACCACCGCCGCGCCGCGCACATAACGGCCCGCCTGCAACAAGGCCCGGCGAGCGATTTGCTGGAGCTCCAGGTCCAGCGACAAAACCACTTCCCTGCCCGGCTCGGCCGTCTTCCGAATCATCTCCGCCTCGCGGTAGCAAAGGCTGTTGACCGCCACCAGCTTGAGGCCCGCTTTGCCGCGAAGCGCCTCATCAAACCCGGCTTCCACGCCCACCACCCCCACGAAGGCGGGGAGGCTGTAATTGAACTCCTCATCCAAATCTCCCCGCGCCGAATCGTCGCGAATCACGTAGCCCACGGCGTGGGCGGCGAGCGGCCCCGTAGGGTACTCACGCCGGGGAAGGATCTCCAGATCCACGCCCGGCACAGGCGCGGCCTGTTCCAGGAATCGAGCGATTTCCACAGGGCTCAAATCCTTGATCAACGTCCGGCCGATAGGGCCAGTTGCGGTAGTGACGGTGAAAGGCCTTGGCGGTCACCGAGGAGGCGCGCCCGATGACCGCGCCCGCGCGCTGGGCCAGGTTGCTCACGGCCAGCCACCGAGCTTGAAGGCTCAATTCCCGCGCCTGGGCAGAGGAAAGCCGCCGCCGGCCCTTGAGTCGACGATACACCTCCCGGAAAAGAGGCCGAACCTCCTCGATATAGAGGACCAGATTGTAGCTTGGGCGGTTGTCGGCCAGAACGCGGCCGGCGCGGTCCAAGATCCGGCCGCGAATGCCGGGCACGCGAACAAGCCGATAGGTTTGACGTCGCTCCCGGGAACGGAAACGATCCGCCGCAACGATCTGGAGATACCACAGGCCGGCCGCCAAAAGGCCCATTCCGGCCAACAGCCCCGCCGTAACCGCCCGAAGCCGGGGGTCGCCTCGCTCAGCCCGCTCCACCGGAAGGGCTTTTTCAATATCGGCCGCGCGTGATTTCACGATCGGGACGGAAAGAAGGAGGCGTTACAGGTTGATAGGCAAATCGGTCCGTAAGCCAATCGAAAACGGGAAAAGCCAGGAGGCTCAACACCCCGCCTGAAAGGGTCCAAATCCCCATGCCCCACAGAAAGCGCCACCCCAGGAGCGGCTCCTCGCCCAGGGTCAACAAGATCGCCACGCTCAGGAGCGGATAGACCGCTCCGGCAAGGCTTCCCAGAATCCACCGTGCAAAGAGGCTTTCCCGAAGGACAATTTCTCTGTGCTCGGCCAAGATCCACCCGATCAGAAGCAGCGGGATCAAGCTGACCCCCACCGGATTGGCGGAAAGGCTGTCCCGGCATGCCGCGCCCACGACAGCCGCCCACGCCCAGCCTCCCCGCTCGACGCTCAGCGCGCCGTAGACCACCAAAGCGGGCAAGACCTGGAGCCGCACCCCCAAAAGCCGCGCGGGCGCGTCGCAGGCGGCCGCCAGGAAGACGCCTCCCGCCGCCGCCGCCGTGAGAATGATAGCTCGCGTGCGATTCACGGCAACAACACCAACACATGTTTCAAGCGACTTGAGTCCACAAAAAGCTTCACTCGGGCCTCGGTGTAGAGCCCATAGGAAACCGAACGCCAATCGACGATCCGCCCCACCGGGATGCCGGCGGGGAACACGCCGCCCAAGCCGCTGGTCACCACGATTTGCCCGCTCCGCAAACTCGCGCTTGGGGGCAGGTAGCCCATGGTCACCAGACGCGGATCCATGGAGCCGCTCGCGCTCCGGGTAAGGACTCCCTGCTCGCCGGTGTCCCGCACCTCAACTGCGACATGGCATTTCGGATCGCCCAGCAGAAGCACTTGCGAAGTCCCTAACCCCACCCACCAGGTGCGACCCGCCAACCCCTCGGGCGTGAGAACCGGCAGGTTGGCTTTCAACCCGTCTTTGGCGCCGCGATCGATCCATATCGTCCGCCACCAGTCGGAGGGATCCCGGCTTACTACGCGCGCCGCTTGGGACTTCCAAGGGTTCGTCTGCCGCCAGCCCACCAGGCGGCGCAACTCGACGTTTTCACGCCGCCACGCTTCGGCCTGGGTCAGTTGGAGGCGCAACTGGCGGTTCTCCTCGCGCAGCCGCTCGATTTCCCGAAGCAGTCGCCGCCGCGGAACCAACGCCAGCCCGGCGCGGTCTGAAAGACTGCGAACCGACGCGCCGACTCCCATCAACGGCAGATAGGCGTGCGCCACCGCTGTCTTCACCGCGTCGGAAAAGCGAGCAGGAAGGCTGAGCCAGAGCAGGATGAGCCCCGCCGCCAGCCCTCGCTTCAACCAATGAGGTTGTTTCCACATGCGCCCCAACCTGTCCGCCGGGACGAACGCGCTTCGGTAGGCATGGCAACGAATCGAAGGCTCAGCTAGTGCGTCGAGGCGACACGGCGCAGAAACTCGATCTCCTGCAAAACCCGGCCCGTGCCTTCAGCAACCGCTGTGAGAGGATCGTCCGCTATATGCACCGGCAGGTAGGTCTCTTCGGCCACCAACCGATCGATCCCCCGCAACAGCGCGCCGCCGCCGGCCATGACGATCCCTCGATCCACCAAGTCGGCGGCCAGCTCGGGCGGGCACCGTTCCAAAGTCAAACGTATGGCTTCCAGGATGCTGGAAAGCGGCTCCTTCAATGCCTCGCGAATGTCCTCGGAGCGGACGGTGATGGTCTTGGGCAAGCCGCTGCTCAAGTCCCGTCCCTTGACGTCCATCGTCAACTCCTGCTCCAAAGGGTACGCTGATCCAATTCGAATCTTAATCTCCTCCGCAGTGCGTTCGCCGATCATTAAATTATGCGCCCGCTTCATGTAGGCGATGACGGTCTCGTCGAACTCGTCGCCGCCTACGCGCAGGCTCTTGCTGAAAACAATTCCTGCCAGCGAAATAATAGCTATCTCACAAGTGCCTCCGCCGATGTCCACGATCATATTGCCCGCCGGCTCCTCCACAGGCAGGCCGACGCCGATCGCCGAAGCCATCGGCTGTTCAATCAAATACACCTCTCGCGCCCCGGCATGACGCACCGAATCCTTCACAGCGCGTCGCTCCACTTCCGTAATGCCCGAGGGCACCGCCACCACCACGCGAGGGGAAATCAGCTTTCGATTGTGGACCGCCTGGATGAAATGACGCAGCATCGCGCCGGTCACATCGAAGTCGGCGATCACCCCGTCTTTCATGGGGCGAATCGCCACAATCGATCCGGGAGTGCGGCCCAGCATCCGCTTGGCCTGCTCGCCCACAGCCACCACGCGATTGGTTCCAGCCTCGACGGCCACAACGGAGGGCTCGCGCAACACAATGCCTTGATCTCGGACAAAGACCAGGGAGTTCGCCGTGCCCAGATCAATGCCGATATCGTTCGAAAAAAGGCTCTTTACTCCTTCCAACATGCGCTTCTCGCCCTGCCGAGGGCCAAGGTAGGCGCTTGGCGCGCCCTTGGTCAAGCCTCTTCGCCCCGCCTCACCGCGCCAGTTCTCGGTAGAAAACCCGGAACCTTCGCTCTCCAGGAACGCTCAAATCCTTGCAGCGCCGCCCCCCGATCCGGCGCGTCCCGTCATCGCTCAAAAACCAAAGGCCGATCGGCCCTTCCGGACCGCGGCGCGCCTCCGCGAGCATCCCCTCCGGACCCAGATCTTCGCCGAACCGGACCGGGGTCGGCTCGGGCCTGCCTTGCCCGTCCCACGTGTACAGACGGAACCGCCCGCTTTCGGAGACCGGACCGGCGAGAATCAAGATCGGCCCTTCTCGAAGGCGCAGCAAACTGCGCACGCCCAATCCGCCAAGATCCAGCCATATAGGCGGCCCAAGTTCAGGCTGTGCTCCTCTCAAAATCGTTTCCCGAGGATTGCGAAGCGGCGCAAGCAGCGCCTTGCCATCCCTGAGAGGGCTCCGAAAGCCGATGAGCAAGCCGCCGCGGCCGTCCCGGCAAAGCCCCTCAATGTTCACTCCGCCCTCTTTCGGGGCGCGGCCGTTGTCCAACCGAAAGCCCCTAAGCCCCGGCAAACGTTGGATAGCCTCCAGCAGCCCCGCGCAGGGCGCGCCCGCAGGCGACAGCGAGATCTTGCCCGAAACGGTCGAGATCCGCACGGCGAAGAAACGCCGACGGTTCGGGCGCGGCCTGCCGTTTTTGTTCCGTCCGTGGGAAGCAATCCAGTAAATGAGATCCCCCACCCGGCACGCTCCTTCAATATCCGCTTCAGAATGCTTGGACGCGACCTTCAGAAAAGAGTCCAACGGCAACTGCGCCTCCGGCAAGCCAGGCTTGGCCAAATCGTAAACGCGCAGGACGTTGTCTTCGTCGCAAGCGACCACAAAATGCCCCGGCTTCACCCACGCCCCTGCAGAAGCGTCGCACATCCCCCGGAACACCCGCGGAGCGGGAGCCGCAGTCCAATCTCCGCAACCCGCCCACAAAACAGCAACCGCCGCCCAGCCGCTCCATAAGACGCAGCGAAACAAAGACTTCCATGTAGGCCCGGAAACCATGAACCGGCGTTGCGCCACAAACGGAGGAGCCTCCCTCGTCGGGGAAGGGAGGCCTTCGGTCTCTCTAATCTTTCTAATGCGAAGCGGCGCGGGGAAAACCCCGCGCCGCTGGTCGGCAAGGATCAAGCAAATTTGTAAATGCCAGGAATCGGCACAACCGGCTTGGGAGCCGTGATCTTCCACTTCAGCTCTTCGGCCATATCCGAATTGAGTTCCTTGGGCATCAGCTCCCGCTTCGAGTTGAGCATCTGATCCCAACTAATAATCTTGCCGCTGTAAGCGGACTCCCGCCCCAGGATGGCCGTGAGAGTGCTCTCAGCCACCTGACGCCCCTCGTTTACCGGCTTGCCGGAGCGAATGGCGTTGATTAGGTCCACATGCTCCTGAACGTAAGGATTAAGGGCGCGCCCGCGGAACCGCCACCGCTTGCCGTCGGCGGTCACAATGGATCCGCCGGGATTGCTCTCTCCCTTCGTCCCGGTGGCCGCTTCGGACACGCGGCTGTCGGTGCGGCTGATCTGGCGGCATTGGCTGAACATCCGCACGCCGTTGGGATACTCATACTCCACAGCGAAATGATCCCATTTCATGCCGGTCACATTCGGGCCCAGCGCCTGGCGGCCGCCTTGACCGTAAGCCCGGATCGGATGCGCGCCCATGATCCAGTTGCAGACGTCCAGGTTGTGAACATGCTGCTCCACAATATGGTCGCCGCAGAACCACACATAGTGGTACCAATTGCGCAACTGGCCCTCGATCGTGTTCGGGTCGCCGCCCCGGTGCCAAATGGCTCCCCCGTTCCAGTATGCCCGGAGCGCCTTGATCTCACCAATGGCTCCATCCTGAATGCGCTTAATCGTCTCGATGTACCCCTTCTGATGCCGCCGCTGAGTTCCAGCCACCACCGAAAGCCCCTTGCGGGTCGCCTCGTCAGCCGCGGCGAAAACGCGCCGGATGCCCGGGCCGTCCACGCCCACCGGCTTCTCCATAAACACATTTTTGCCGTGGCGGATCGCTTCCTCAAAGTGCCAGGGACGGAACCCCGGAGGCGTGGCCATCATCACATAGTTGATCTCGGGAATGCTGACCAGCTTCCTGTACGCATCGAAGCCATGGAAACATCGCGAGGCGGGCACATCCACGCCCATCTTCCGATACCGGGCGCGCGCGTTCTCCAGCCTGTCCTGGAAGGCGTCGGCCAAAGCGACCACGCGCACCGTGACGCCGGCCACCTTGCCCGCTTCCAAGACATTGCTCAAGGCGCCGCTGCCCCGGCCGCCGCAGCCGATCAAGCCCACATTAATGGTGAACTTGGATTGAGCCTGTCCGGTCACGCTGGGGAATGTAACCGCAGCGGCCGCGCCGGCCGCCGCCATGGTGGATTTCTGCAAGAACTGTCGACGAGTTACGTTCGTCATTTCTCTCCTTCTCCAGTTTTTTTGTGGTTCTCGTGAACTCGGGCCGCCTTCGCGGCCCTTCGCGCGTTGTTCGACGCGCGCCAACTCTGCCTTCTTCAATCTCCCGGACGCCGCCGAGGCTCTCGCCCCAAACCGTCCGCAAGATCTTGACCCAGAGCTTACCCTCTACGCTCCTTCTTGCGCCAGACCAATGTGAAAGGCTATTCCCACCGCTCTTTCGCCAGTTTCGGGACAAACTCGCGTCCGACAGTCCGCGTTTCGATCCGACACAGATAGGAGGTCCCAGTGATATAGAGGGTGCTGCCGTCGTCTCCCCAGGCGCAATTGGAAACCCGCACGCCCGGCCGAATCACGCCCAACAGCTTGCCCAAAGGCGAAATCACCAACACCCCGCCCGGTCCGGCCACGAACAAGTTGCCGTCCTTGTCCGTCTTGATCCCGTCCGGCAGGCCTCGCCACCCCTTAGCCCCCAGCGGCTTTGCGTCGAAAATCACCGCGCCCGGATCCAGGAGGCCGTCCTTCCGAATCGGATACGCCATGACAACCGGCTTCGCCGGATCCGACACAGTCACATAAAGCACCTTCTGATGCGGGGACAGCGCCACGCCGTTGGGATAGGTCAAGTCTTTCCGCAGCGCCACGACCTCCCCGCCGGGCCGGAGGAGGAACAACCCGTTGAAAACCAGCTCCTTGGCCGGATCCTGATCGCCCTTCTCCAGGCCGTAAGGCGGATCGGTGAAATACAGGTTGCCGCGGGCGTCATAGACCAGATCGTTGGGGCTGTTGAACCGCCGTCCCTTGTAATACCGCGCCAGAACCGTGAGCTTGCCGTTTCGCTCCAGGCGCACAATCTGGCGATTCCCGTGCTGGCAAATGACCAATCGCCCCTGGGCGTCCAGTGTCAGTCCGTTGGCCCCCAGGCCGCCGCCCCGGGGGATCGAACTGGTGTAGCCGCTGGGGTAAAGGAAATCCCGCGTGCCGTAGCCTTCTTTCCACTGGAAGATCACATTCCTCGGCACATCGGAGAACAAAAGTGTGCCGGATTTGGGCTCCCAAACCGGCCCCTCGGCCCACTGGAACCCCCCGGCCAGTTTCTCGATCTTCGTCCCCGGCGCAATTAGCGCGTCCAAGGCGGGGTCCAGCCGCTCCACCGAGCCGAATGTCGGGTAAACTTTCTTGGCCGGAGCCGCCTTGGGGAAATACTTTTTGCCGGGCGCGGCTTTCGCCGGCTTGGGTTGCCGGATAGGGGGGTTCTCTGCGGACCATGCGGCGAGCGCAAGCCCCGCGCCTAATCCCAAGCTGATCCATTTCAAAGCGCTTTTCTTCATAAAAGGGCGAGGGCAGCATCCCTTCCCTTGCCTGGCCGGTCAAGGCCAAAACCAACGACTCAGCCCGCGGCCTCAAAAGTTTTGACACTGGAGAGGGGCCGGGATGACGGGAGCGTTGACTCGGAGGTCATGACACCGAAACCCCAAGGATGCCGGAACCAAGCGAGCCGCCGAACTCCAAGCTCAGGAGCCAGTCTAAACTCTTTTCTCTCTGCTCGTAGCCGCCGAGCTGAGGGGCGCGGTTGAGCGGACGCCTCCGCCGAGCCCGTCCCGGAGCCGCGACAAAAAACGGATCGCGGCCATCTTGGCCGCGGCGCGAAGCCGTCGAGACGCCGGCGCTCCGCAAAAGCAGGAGCGCTGCCCCGGCGGCGAAGCCTCGCGGGCTGGAAGCCCGCGCTCCTTCGGGGCCGCTCTTCTCGCCTCGGCGGCTTTGCCCAGGCCGACCGGAGAATCCGAACTCCGAAGGAAAATCGGGCGGCTCGCCACGCCGCGGCGATCGGGGAATCCTGCTTGACGAAATGGATCGCGGCCATCTTGGCCGTCGCGCGAAGCCGACGAGACGCCAGCGCTCCGGGAAAGCAGGAGCGGCGCCGCGGCAGCGAAACCTCGCGGGCTGGAAGCCCACGCTCCTTCGAGTCCGCTCTTCTCGTCTGTTCAGTCAACCTTCTTAGGGGACATTTTGATGAACTTTTTCACGGTGTCAAAGGGGCGCTTGCCCATATTCCTGTAACCC
>JAGHDA010000084.1 GCA_021160185.1 Verrucomicrobiota bacterium | reverse complement strand
TTCGAGGCATGAAACAAGGAGCATCTCCGCCTCGCGCCGCGCCTGCAAGCACAACTTCCCCTGGTGACTCGAAAGTTTTGACGCCGGGGAAGGTTGGCGCGGGAGCGGCAGAGGAGGTCGTTGACTCCAAAAGGGCGACGCCGGCGGCCAAAAGGAATGCTGATGAGGCAAAAAGGCGGCTGTTGGCGAGCCGGGAGGCGGGCGCGACGACTAAGGGAAGGCTGAGGGCTGGGGCAGCCGCCGAGCAACGAGGCGGATTAGGGTTTGGGGAATAAGGGGGCCGCTATTCCTCCGGCTCGGGGGAAGGACGGAATTTAAATTTTTTCGAGAAGGCGAGCGCTTCCTCCAGCGGCCGCATTCCTTCCGTGCACGTGGCGGCCATGAGGGAAGCGGCGGCGGCGCACACGCCCAATCGGAGGCAGCGTTGTATTTCCCACCCTTCATGGATGCCGTAGAGAACGCCTGCGCAAAAGGCGTCGCCCGCGCCGGCGGCGCCTGCGATTTTCTTGGCCGGGATTTGGAGCGAGGGCTGCCAGTAATCCTCTCCTTTTCGGGTGCGCGCGAGAGCGCCTTCGGGGAAATGGATGACCACCAGCTCTTGCGCGCCCATCTGGAGCAGCGCGCCCGCGGCGTGGCGGAGATAGACGGTGTTGAGCGAGCCGTCTTCGGCGCGGATGCGAAACCCGGTGATCTTGCCCGCTTCGATTTCGTTCAGAATGCAGTAGTCCACGTGCTTGAGGGCGGGGGCGACAATCTCTTTGAAGCGGTCGCTGTCCTCGCTGACCACGTCCACGCTTGTCTTGATCCCCGCCGCCTGGGCCGCGGCCAGCAACGCCGCCGCCTTGGTGCCGTGCTTGCGGTCGGGCTTGTCCAACTGATCCAGAAGGAGCAGATAGCCCAGATGAAAGATCCGCGCCTTGATCTGGGTGAAATCCAGATCGTCGCCTTTCCAAAGGGCGTTGGCGCCGCGCATGTGGAAGAAGGTGCGTCGGCCGCCTTTGATTTCTGTCATGACGTCGGTGTAGGAAGTGGGAGCCCGGTCGGTGCTTCCCAGGTGTTTGGTGTTAATCTTGTGGGCGCGGCAGTCCTGGAAAACGCGCCGTCCCAAAGCGTCCTTGCCCACTAAGCCGGCGGCCATCAAAGGGAATCGCGCGCCCAGTTTGGCAAGATCGATCAACACATTGTAAGGCGCGCCGCCTGTGCCTTCGTATTGGTTGTGGATGTTCGCCAATTGCTCTGGCTGCGGCCAGACATCGATCATCTTTACCTGGTCAACGATCCAGTTGCCGCCCGCCAGGATGCCTTTTCGGGCAAGGGTCGTTTTTTTCTTCATAAGAACCTGATTTTCTCAACTGCCTCCCTGCGCCATGCCCTCTGAAAGCGCCAGCGTACCCGACGGCTTCTCTTCTGTCACGGCCCAAATCGGGCTCTTTTCCTGCCGGAGCCCGGCAGCTTCCCGGGGCGCGGTCGGGGCGAAGCCCCTGAAGCGGGATCAATCGGGCGAGGGATTGTCGCCGTGTCTGCGAGAGTTCCCCGCTGAGACGGGGGGAGGTAAATTCAAGGCGCATGAGAAGCGGAGCTTTCGGGGCAGGGAGCCTGGCGTTGGGAGCGGCGCTCGCAGCGGCCGGGGCGTCCGTCCTCCCCTTGGAATTGAAGATCGCTCGCGCGCCGGGCGGAGCGGTGGAGTTGGCTTGGCTGCTTCGAGGCGGCGCGACATACGCCTTGGAGGAAAGCGCGGATCTGAGGCGGTGGACGCCGGTTTGCCGCGGCATTCGCGGCGAAGGAGAAGCGCGCCGCCGCCGGGAGGCGCAGGGGGGCGCGGAATTTTTCCGTGTGGCGGCAACGCCGGATCCAGAGGGGCGCGTCCAGGTTCGGCAGCTGGTGGACGATTTTAGTTGGCCCTTGGCGGCTGATCCCTCGGGACAGGAACGCCGCGATTACCGCCGGTTGAACCGGTTGGACGCCGAGCGGGGCGCGGGCGGGGAAGGCGATTGGTCTGCGGAAATTGCCGGAGGCCGCCTCCGTCTGCGGGCGGCGAAGGGCGGGTTTGCCTTTGTTTTCAACTCGTTGGTCGGGACGGCTTCGTCCGCTTCGACCCTTTCATTCGCCGCGCCTCTGCCTGCGCCGATCCGAACAGAGTGGCAGATGCCGATCCGGGCGATGGCGGTGAGGGCGAAGGGAAAGGGAAAACTGAAGCTTGAGCTGAAAGCGCGGGACAACCGCGTTCTATGGGAGCGGACGCTGCCGGTGGACGCCGACGCAATGATAAGCTTTGAGCTTTCCCTGCCGGAACCGGAGTCGCTCTCACAGGTCAAGTTTCTGAATTGCGTGGGGCTGGGGCCGTGCGATTTGCAGATCGACGCCGTGGAGTTGATCCATTCCGCGCCGGGCTGGCTGGCCGAGGATCCGCTGCGTTATGCGTTTGCGGCTTCTTACGGGACGTTGTTGGGGATGGAGGACCTTGTGAGCGGGATGACGCGGGACAAGGCGCGGCAAGAGCCCGGGGCGTTCGACAGCCTACCTGCCGCCGGGTTCCAGGCTTTGTCCGCCGCCATGGCGGCGGACTTAGGGGTGATCAGCGGGGAGGACGCGCGGCGAATCGCTTCGAAAAGCGTCGCCGCGTTGAGCGCCGCCCCGCGGCGCGGCGGCCTTCCCCCGCATTGGCTGGCCCGGGGGCGGCCGGTGAACTATTCCACAGTGGACGCGGCTCTGGCGCTGGTCGCTGCCTTGGAAGCAAGCGCAATCCTCGATCTCCACGAGCAGGAAGCCCAAGTATTGGAGATAATCGACGGAATCGATTGGAAGCCGCTGACCACCCCGGCGTTGAAAGCAAGTCATGGATACGGCGCGGACGGTAGCGTCCTGCCTTATGTGTGGACCGATTGGGGCGGGGAAAGCGCCATGGCGCAACTCCTGCGCTTGCTTCAGAGCCCGGACGCGCCGTTGTTCGTTATGGATCCCCGGCCGCCTGTGTTCGGTCGCCGGGGCTTTATCGTGGAGCTGGGCGCTCTTTTCGCCCCTCAACTGGGCTGGGATCGCGCGCCCGATCGCCATGGCGTGGTTTGGCGGGAGGAACGGGAGCGAATGCTGGCGGCCAACCGGGCGTATTTTCCCAAACGCCGCCCCGGGAGCGCGGCGGCGCGCTGTGGGTTGTACGGGCTGAGCGTGGCCGAAATCATCGACGAGAATGGAACTACGGCTTATCTGGAAGCAGGCCTGGGGGATCATCGCGTTCCGGCCAAGGACGGAGGCGGCTGGATTGCTCCGCACTACGCCATGATGAGCGCCGCGCTGGATCCGGAGGGCGCCGCCGCGTTTCTGTTGCGTTTACGGGAGCTGGGCATGCTGGGGCCCCTCGCCGGTCTGCCGGAAAGTGTCAAGGCCGGCAACCCGGGGCCTGTTCCGGAGCGATGGCACTCGGCGCGGGTTTCACTAAATGCGTTTTTCAATACGGCCGGGCTGTACCATGCTATCCGGGCCCGGGGCGGCGGCCGGGACGCAGTCTATGCGATTGCTCGCGTCCACCCCCGCCTGCGCGCCGCGCTGGCGCGGATGTTTCCCGAAAAATGAGCGCGGCCGCGTCCCGACCGGCGCAGCGCAGGCCGCGGGCGGCGCGCCTCAGAATTCCTGGAGCAGCTTCAGCAGACGGCGGTCCAGTTTATGGCCTCGCCAGTCCTCATAGGCAATGTCGGTCCGCCCCGAATCCAACACGCCGAACGAGCCGCGGAAGTTCCAAAGCGCGTAGCCGATCTGACGCTCCTTGAGGACCTCCATCACGTCCCGGAACCAGGCGATGAAGACCGGGTAGGGGGTTTTGTTGTAGCAGCCGCATTCGCCGCAATGGACGCCCACGCCGCGGCGGGCCAGCGCTCCCCAGGGCGCGTAGCGGCGCTCCAACGCGGCGCGATCGGCGATGATCCGCCCTCTCTTGTCTCTGAGAGGCCAGGAGGGCTTGGGAAACGTCCCGCGGCGATCGACCCAGGGGGCGCGGTAGTGACTGATCTGCGCCGGCCAGTAGGCGTGGACGCTTTGCGCCGCTTTGGTCGGAACAAGCCCCTCGACCACTTTGGTTCCCACGTTGAGGCCGTCGACCAAGATGATTCTTTCCGGTGAAATCTTTCGAATCGCCTGGATCGCCCGATTCATGATGCGAACGTAATCTTCCTCGCTCATGTAACCTGGACGCGGCGTAGGGGCTTCGTTGAGAAGGTTGAAACTCAGCGCCTTGCTTGGGACGCCGCGGTAACGCTTGGCGAACAGTTCCCAGTGGTAAATGAAAGCGTCCTGGGCGGCTTTGTCTTTCCAGAGCACGAACGGCTCGCGTTGGGGATTGTTGATGCAATAGCCGGGAGCGCGATGGAAATTCAGGCTGCAATGGAGGCCGTAGCGCCGGCATTTCTCCACGGCGTCGTCGACGCCTTCCAGGGCGCTCTCTTTGATTCGGAAAACGTCTTCGGGCCGGAGACGGCGAGTGCGCCGCCAATCGGAGTCGATCCACATCCAGTAGTCCATCGGGAGCCGGACGAAATCGAAACCCCAGTCGCGGATCCATTTCAAGTCCTCCTCCCGGATTCGGCCGCTGCCGCTTTCGCCGCGGCTGAGGGCCTGAAAGAAGTTAATCAGGTTGAATCCTCGCCAGCGCGGGAGCGGATTGCGGGCGGCCGCCGAATCCCCAGCCCCGGCTGGTTCCGTGGCTCCTGCGGCAAGAGCGGCGACGCCCAAGCCGATTCGGCGCAGAAACTCGCGTCGCGGATGGACCTCCTTGCTCCACGGCGTTGCCTGACGCGGCCGGCGGGGTTCGCCCGGATCAGTTTGTTCTAGGTAGCTCATATGAGATTCGTGACGTCTCGCCTCCGGTTGGCATTCAGAGATTCGGTTTTCCGCAAGGGCTCGGGGCTTTCAACCGAAAGCCCGGTTTCTGATCGGCCGCCGGATTCAGCGACATGTCGGACGGCTTCTCCTTGCGGAGGCGCGCGGAGAGGGCGCAAAGGCGAGTGGCGCCTGGGGCGGCGCGGAGGGGCTCAACGCTTGCTCTCGGCCAAGAGATCCAGCGCCGCGGCTGCGACTTGGGCCGGTTCCACCGCGCGCATGCAGATGTGATCAATCGGGCAAGTCTTTCGGAAACACGGCGCGCAGGGAGCCGCGCCTTCGATCGCCCGATGGCGTGGATCGCCGGGCAAACCGGGGCCGGAGATCGTCGCCGAGGTGCTTCCGAAAACGGCCGCCACCGGAACGCCCAACGCGGCCGCCAAATGCATGGGGCCGGAGTCGTTGCCGAGAAAGAGCCGGCACTGGGAAAGCGCCGCCGCGATTGACCCTGAGCGAAGGACAAGTCC